>JAFMJQ010000090.1 GCA_017853415.1 Thermoleophilia bacterium
CGCGCCCAGCCAGATGCGCGCGGCGATGGCCAGCATGAATGCCGCGAACAGCCAGCGCAGGACGTCTTGCGGCATGGCGGAGGCCGCCAGGGCGGCGAGGACCGCCGTGACGATGGAGCCGATGCCCATGATGAGGGCGTCGCGCAGGTGCACGTCGCCCGTGCGCCGCTGCTGCCAGGTGCCGAGGATCGCCACCGGCACGATGGCCAGCAGCGACGTGGCCTCGGCCACCACCTGGGTGAGCCCCAGCACCAGGGCGAGGGCCGGCACGAACACGATGCCGCCGCCCACGCCTGCGAGGGCGGCGATGAAGCCGCCCACCACGCCCAGCGCCAGCGCGATGATGGCGGCGGTCACGACGGCGCCACCAGCAGCAGCACGGCCGCCACCACCAGCAGCACGGCGAAGGCCCGCGAGATGGCCACGGCCGATATGCGCGCCCGCACCCGCACGCCGATCGTGACGCCCAGCAGTGCGGGTATGCCCACCAGCAGCGCGGCCACCCAGTCGACGTTGCCGAGGGCGCCATAGGTGGCCACTCCCACGAGGGCGATGAGCGCGATGGCGGCCAGCGACGTTGCGGTGGCGGCCCGCGATCCGTAGCCGCACAGCATGATGAGCAGCGGCACCATGATCACCCCGCCGCCCACCCCGAAGAGCGCCGAGAACGCGCCGCCCGCCGCGCCGACCAGCAGCAGGCGCCACACGATGCCGTGGGTGTCGGCGGCCGGGGTCACGGCGGCATCTTGCCGCACGGGCCGTGCGTGCACGACCGGCGCTGCGGTGCTGCCCTGCGGATGATCGGCGTCGGGCCGGTGGGCCTCAGGGGATGGCCAGCACGATGGCGGCGATGATCGCCCCTGCTGCGCAGACGATGGGGATCAGCACCGCCGCGACGATGCCCGTGAATGTGCCTCCCGGCCCCGGCTTCATGCGGCGAGCCTAGCCCGCGGTCGGCGCGGGGAGCCGGATGGCGATGAAGTCGAGCTGCCACAGCGACTGGAAGAGCGCCCGGCCGTAGTCGTCGGACGCCATGCCCTGCAGGATCTCGCCGATCGGGCGCACGCCGTCCATGCGGCGGAGGATCGCCATCTGCGTGTCGTCGAGCGACGCGCTCCAGTCGCTGCGCGAGATCGCGCCGTGGTCGAGGGTGCAGCGGTAGCGCAGCGACGGCACGTACCGCGCGACGTCGTCGGATGCGAAGTCCACCTCGTACGACGCCCCCGGTCGCTCGGGCCGGCATGCGGTGAAGAAGTGGCAGCCGTTGCGCCAGTTGATGCGCTCCATCACGGCCCACTGGCGGTCGATCGGCAGACCGGCGATCTGCGCGAGGAGCACCTCGTCCATGCCCGCATGGGGGTAGTAGGCCGCCTTGAGGAACCAGTCGTCGAACACCAGGCCGGATTCCCGGACGAGGTCGAGGCAGTCGCCGGTGGTGTAGTTGCGGTCGCGCCCGTGGAGGAATGTGTCCACGATGCCGGCGTCGTACTGCAGGTCGGGGGCGATCGCCCGGTAGCCCTGCAGCGGGTGGTCGGCGGGCAGCGCCTGCATGGCCTGCTTCACCACCGCGACCGATGCGTCATCCTGCGCGAGCCCCATGTGGCGGAAGGCCTCCTGCAGCATCTCCACGCCCAGGCGGCCGTACTTCGCGTAGAGCATCACCGCCAGCACGCCGTCGGTGCGCAGGCACGCCCCGAGGGCGGTCATGCCCTCGACGGGGTCGGCCATGTGGTGCAGCACCCCGGTCGAGATGATCAGGTCGAAGTCGCGCCCGAGGTGCCCCACCTGCTCGATCGGCATGCGGTGGAGCTCGAGGTTGCCCAGGCCGTTGGCGGCGGCGAGGCGGCGCTGGTGGTCGAGCGACGCCTCGCTGACGTCGATGCCCACCACCGTGGCGCCGGGGTTGGTGAAGGCCAGGGTCGCGGCCTGGTTGGCACCGCATCCGGCAACCAGGATGTGCAGGTCGGGGCGCGCATCGCGATCGGGCCACAGCACCGGCTGCGCGTGGCTGGGGTCGAACCACTGCCAGTTGTCCTCGAGCCACGCCGGAAGGTCGGCGATGGGCTCCGGATACACCCACTGCTCGTACTGGCGCGATACGACGTCGTCGAGCGGATTC
This sequence comes from Thermoleophilia bacterium, assembly GCA_017853415.1. Classification (GTDB taxonomy): domain Bacteria; phylum Actinomycetota; class Thermoleophilia; order Miltoncostaeales; family Miltoncostaeaceae; genus SYFI01. The sequence continues at coordinate 2,120 of JAFMJQ010000090.1, forward strand.
CCAGCCATCGCGCGCGTCAGCCGATGAAGGTGGTGCGCACCGCCGGCGACTACCTGGTCCAGATGATCTGGAAGCCGGCCACCGTCCCGGCGCCGATCTTGTAGAAGTCGCGCCCGATCATGTTGGGGTAGCCCTTCACCCGGTAGCCCGTGGGCACGGTGCCCTTGGCCACGTAGGCCCTGGCGTAGCTCCTCACCGTCGCGCACTTGAGCGGCGCGTTGCCCTTCTTGTTGAAGGAGTTGAGGTCGTAGGCGCCCTTCTTCGGAAGGCCGAGGGCCGGCTTCGCCGGGTTCACCGTGATGGTGCCGCAGTCGAGCGACTTGCCCTGCTCGCTGCCTCCCGCGAGGGCCAGGCCCGGCAGGGCGGCGAGCGCGATGACGGCGGCGGCGGCGATGGTCGTGGCGGTCTTCATGGGGCTCCTCCCGAGGGGTGCGGCCCGCGTGTTGCGGGCATCTCCCGGCTCACTGTAGTCGGCGTGCCGTAGCGTGCAGGCCATGGGAGTCGGCCCGCCATGGGAGCCCGTGGCTCACCCGCCTCACGCCGTCACGTGGGGGCTCCTGCCGCTGGAGGCGGACGACGGCGCCATGCGCCCGGTGATGCTGCTCGCCTGGTTGCTCGACGACGCCGGTGCCGCGCTCGTGCAGCCGATCATCCGCGGCGAGGACGACCCCCTGCCCTGGGGGCTGCGCACCCGCGCGGGCGAGCCGCCACCGGGTGGGCGCCCGCAGGACGGCATCGCCGCCTATGGCGACCTGGTGCTGCCGATGGTCATGGCGATCGAGGCCCTGCTGGCGCGCGGGGTGTCGCCGGGCGAGATCGCCGGCATGGGGGAGGAGGCCTCGGCGATGGCCGCCATGGCCCACGAGGCGCGCCGCGGCATGCGCGACCTGCCCACGGGCTAGCGTGCAGCCCATGCGCATCGGCAGGGCAATCGGGCTGGGCGTGGTGGCCGCGGGCCTCGCGGGCGCCGTGGTGCTGGCCAAGACGGTGCGCGACGTCCAGGGTGCCGCCGCGGGAGACGTCGATTCATTCCTGCAGCTGCCGCCCGACGAGCGCACCCGCCGGCCCGTGGTGGCGGTGATCGGCGCCAGCATCGTGCGCGGCCGGGCCAGCGTGGACTTCGTGCGCATGCTGCGCCAGCAGCACCTGGAGCTGGCGTTCGTGAACGGCGGGGTGAACGGCCGCGTGTGCTGGGAGATGCTGCAGGACATGGATCGCGTGATGGCCTGCGACCCGGCCTGGGCGGTGATCCTGGTCGGCACCAACGACGTGCAGGCCACGCTGTCGGACGAGAACCGCGACATGACGCGCCGGTCGAAGGGGCTGCCACGCAACCCGTCACCCGAGTGGTACGGCGAGTGCCTGCTTGCCGTGGTCACGCGCCTGCAGGCCGCGGGCACCATCGTGGGCGTGTGCTCCCTGCCCCCGCTGGGGCAGGACCTCGACGCCCCGCCCAACGACGCCGTGCGGCGGTTCAACGAGGTCATCCGCGAGATCAGCGACTCCACGGGGGCGGCCTACCTGCCGGTGCACGAGCGCATGGCCGAGGTGATCGTGGGCACCGGCAGGGAGGAGGGGCCCGCGTGGACCGGCTCATGGCGCCCGGGCCTCGAGTCGCTGGTGGAGCACTTCACGCTGGGGCGCTCGTACGACGACATCGCCCAGCGCGCGGGGTTCCTGCTGTCGCCCGACGGCGTGCACCTCGACACCGCGGGCGCGCGCATCGTGGCCAACGTCGTCGGCGAGTTCCTCGCCGGCGACTAGCCCCGGGCGCTACGCCGGCTTGCGGGCGATGGCGTAGAGCTTGGTGAAGTCGTAGGTCCAGCCGCGGGGGCCGGATGCCTCGCGCATGCGGCGCTCCACCTCGGCCAGGTAGGCCTCGGCCTCGTCCTCGGGCATGTCGCCGATCAGGTGGCTCGCCACCACGCGCATGCGCTGGGTGTAGGCCTCCACCGTGGTGTGGCGCACGCGGCGCTCCATCCAGATGTCGTCCACCACCAGGCCCGCCTGCACCAGGTAGTCCTCCATCTCGGGGATGTCCCGCTGCACTGCGTCGAAGGCGCCCAGCCACACGTAGTTGGGGGGCTCCATGTTGGCGAGGATGTCCCGGTAGGCCTGCTCGCCGCCGCGTCCCGAGCAGAGGATGGCCAGCACGCCCCCGGGCTTCATCTTCGCGGCCATGGCCTGGGCCGCCGCCCACTTGCGCGGGAACCAGTGGTAGGCCATCGCGCAGATCACCAGGTCGAAGGCCCCGTCGGGCACCGGCATGTTCTCCACGTCGCCCTGGGCGAGGGTCACCTCCACGCCGTCGATGCCGCCGAGCTTGGCCTGGAACTGCTCGAGCATGCCCTCCGAGGGGTCCACGCCCGTGATGCGGGCCGGATGGAAGCGGTCGATCACCGCCTGGGTGGTCCATCCCGTGCCGCAGCCCACGTCGAGCACGTCGTGGTACTGCCCGGCCGGGATCGACATGACCAGGCGCTGCCCGCCCTCGATGTTGAACCGCACGGCGTCCTCGTAGTCGGATGCCGTCTCGGTGAATCCATCGGCCACCATGTCGCGGTCGTCGGCCATGTGTCCCTCCGGGGAATCGCCTCGGTGCGCCCGGCAGCGTACGGGGTGACGCCCCGCCCCGAGTGGCACAACCGGCACTGGTACGGTCACATCTGTGCTGCGTCGCCTCGTCACCGCCGCGCTGGTTGCCCTGTGCCTCATGGGCGCTGTCGCCGTGGGCGCGTCGGGCACGGCCACGGCCCGCGCCGGCGTGGGCGCGCGCATCGTGGGGCCGGACCATGGCGCCGCCAACCCTGCCGACTGGCCCTTCGTCGCCCTGCAATACATCCAGATGGGGGCCAGGACCTCCCTGTGCGGGGGGTCGGTGGTGTCGTCGCGATGGGTGCTCACGGCGGCCCACTGCGTGGATGACGTGCAGGCGAGTGCCGTCTCGCTGTACCCGGGCGCATACACACGCAGCAATCCGGGGCCCCCACAGGTTCCCGACTCCGCGCTGCTCTTCCCCGCGTACTCGTCGGAAAGCCGGTCCGGCGACTTCGCGCTGCTGCGCCTGCCCTCGGCCACGTCCGCTCGGCCAGTGGCGATTCCCGCCCCATCGGACGATGCGGCCATCGCCGCCGCCCAGGCTGCAGGCAGCGCCGCGCAGGTGGCGGGGTGGGGGCTCACCACCTGCACGCCTGACCCATCCGATCCCTACTCGTGCTCGCCGACGGATGCGACGGCAACCACGCTGCAGTCCGTGACCGGGGGAGTGCCGCTGATCACCGACACCGCGTGCAACGGCTTCTACCCCGGGGATTTCATCGCCACCACGATGATCTGCGCGGGCAATGCGCCGGCCAGCAACCCATCGCTGCGCAACGACGCCTGCTCGGGTGATTCCGGGGGCCCGCTCACCGGTGCCGTCAACGGCCGCTCGGTGCTCGTGGGCGTGACCAGCTGGGGGTTCCTGTGCGGGGAGCCCGATTACCCGGGGGTGTTCGGGCGCGTCACCGCCGCACGCGACTGGCTCTGCGACACCGTCACATCACCCACCGCCATCGGGGCCACGGGTGGGCGAAACAGCGTGACGGTCACGTGGACGCCCGACACCTCCACATGCGGGTGGCGCGATCCGCAGGTGAAGGTGACGGCCAGCCCGGGCGGGGCCACGGCCACCGCGGCGCTGTCGGCGGGCAGCGTCACGTTCAGCGGCCTGCCCCGGGCCACCGCCTATTCGTTCTCGGCCTCCGTGGTGTCGTCGTCCGGCGCCCAGCCGCCCGCCGCCACGGCGTCGGGCAGCACGTCGTCGCTGCCCGACGCCTGCACGCAGACCTTCTACCAGCAGGGCGCACGCACCTGGCGCAACCAGGCGGCGCCCAACGGCACCAGCGCCGTGCGCGTGCTCTCGCGCATCCGGGTGTACGACGACCCCGAATCGTGGTGCCGCACCAGCCTCACGTTCATCTTCCGCGAGAAGCGCACCCAGAAGCGCCTCTCGCAGCTTCCGGGATCGACGCTCGGGTACCGCACGCTCACCGGCAGGGACTTCAGCGCGCCGGTGGTGTCGTGGCCCACCACGAAGGAGTTCCGGTTCGAGGGGTCCGACCCCACGGGGCTCGGCCGCAAGGATGCCCGGCTCGTGCTGGTGTCGTACCTCAAGCGCACGCGCGGCATGCCCGCCCAGTCGAACATCGAGCTCGTGGTGGTGCGGCGAATCCCCACCAATCCTGCGCAGGCGGCAAGTGACACCAACCCGCTCTTCGCCCAGAAGAACTCCTTCGGCACCGCCGTCGGGTGGGCGACGGTCTCGTGACGCGCGCCACGGTGGCTGCCGGTGCTCTTGCCTCGCTCGCCGCCATCGCGTTTGGGGCCCTGCCCGGGCTGGCCGCGGGGGCACCCACCACCGCGCAGTTGGCGGGCCAGCGCATCACCTGGCCGGTTGACGGCACGTCCGTGAGCCCCGCGATGCGCGCGGCGATATCCCGCGGCGAGGTGGGCAGCGTCATCCTCTTCTCCCGCAACGCGCCCAACCGCGCCGCGCTGCGGCGACTCACCACGCAACTGCAGTCGGTGCCCCGCCCCGCGGGCCTCGACGAGCCGCTGCTCGTGACGGTCGACCAGGAGGGCGGGCTCGTGAAGCGCCTTCCGTGGGCGCCACCCACGATGAGCGCCGCACGCATGGGCGCGCGGCTCGACCCGGCCGGCATCCGCGCGCAGGGCGCCGCCACGGGGCGCGCCCTGCTGGCCAGTGGAATCACCGCCGACCTGGCGCCGTCGTGCGATGTCGCCGCGCGGGGAGGCGATCTCTTCCGCGACGGCCGGGCGTTCGGCACCCGGCCGGAAGCCGTCGCCGAGGACTGCACGGCGTTCGCGCAGGGGCTTGGCGACGCCGGGGCGGCGGCAACGGCCAAGCACTTCCCGGGCTTCGGACGCGCGCGGGTGAACACCGACGATGCCGTGGTGCGGATCACCGCACCCCGCGCCGTGCTCGACCGCGAGCTTCAGCCATTTCGCGCCGCCATCGCGGCGAAGGTGCCAATGATCATGATGTCGTCCATCGTCTTCACCGCGCTGTCCCCGCGGCCGGCGCTGCTGTCGCCGTCCATCACGCAGGGCCTGTTGCGTGACCAGCTGGGATTCCGGGGCGTCACCATCACCGACGCCATCGACACCCCGGCCCTCAGGCCCTACGGCGGCACGCGCGGCGCGGCCGGGTCGGCGGCGGTTGCCGG
>JAFMJQ010000091.1 GCA_017853415.1 Thermoleophilia bacterium
CAATGCTACCCAGACGCACCCCGGTACCCTGCGCCAATGGTCACGCCACTCGCATGGCTCTCCCGTCCGTGCGTGATGGGAATCCTCAACGTGACCCCCGACTCATTCAGCGATGGGGGGCAGCACCTCGATGCCGCCGCAGCGGTCGCTCACGCGCGGGCAATGGCCACGGACGGCGCGGCCATCATCGATGTCGGTGCGGAGAGCACCCGCCCCGGGGCCCAGCCGGTGAGCGAGGACGACGAGCTCGCGCGCCTTCGCCCCGTGCTGGCAGCTGTGGCGGCCGATGCGCCGGGTGCACCGATCTCCATCGACACCCGCCACGCGTCCGTGGCACGGGGGGCGCTGGATGCGGGCGCGGTGCTGGTGAACGACGTCTCCGCCGGGTCGGACCCCGCGATGCTGCACCTGGTGGCCGAGCGCCGCGCCGGCATATGCCTCATGCACATGCAGGGGGAGCCCGCAACGATGCAGCGCGACCCGCGCTACGGCGACGTGGTGTCCGAGGTCACGGCGTTCCTCGAGGCCCGCATGCGCGCGGCGGTGGACGCCGGCGTGGCGGAGGACGCCATCATCCTCGACCCGGGGATCGGGTTCGGGAAGACCGCCGATCACAACGTGGCGCTGATGCGCGGGCTGGGCACCATCGTCGCGCTCGGGCGCCCCGTGCTGGTGGGGGTATCACGCAAGGGCATCATCGGCGACCTCACCGGCCGCCCCGTGGATGAGCGCCTGGCGGGATCGATCGGGGCCGCGCTGGCGGCGGTGGAGGCGGGCGCCGCGGTGCTGAGGGTGCATGATGTGCCCGAGACCGTGGACGCCCTGAGGGTGTTCACCGAGATGCGTGGAGGCCGTGCATGAGCGACGTGGTGGTGAGGATCCGGGGGCTCGAGGTGGGTGGCCGCCACGGCGTGCACGAGGCCGAGCGCGTGCTGGGCCAGCGGTTCGTGGCCGACATCGACATGGTGCTGGCGCACGACAGATCCACCACCACCGACGACCTCGCCGACACTGTCGACTACGCCACGATCGCCGATGACGTGGCCGACATCATCGCGGGCGAGCCCGTGGCGCTTCTCGAGCGGCTGTGCCGGATCATCGCCGACCGCGTGCTGGCCGAGCCGGTGGTGGCCGCGGTCACGGTCACCGTCGCCAAGCCGCAGGTGGCGATCCGCCACGTGCTCGACGACGTCTCGGTGACGCTGCACGTGGAGCGCGACCAGCCGTGAGCGTGATGTGGCTCGGCCTGGGCGCCAACCTGGGCGAGCCGGCCGAGGCGCTGCGCTGGGCCATCGCGCGCCTCGGCGAGGAGGGGGCGGTGGTCGAGGCCGTGAGCGGCCTCTACGCCACCGCGCCGCAGGGCGTGGAGGACCAGCCGGAGTTCACCAACGCGGCCTGCCGCGTGCGCACGCACCTCGACCCGCCCGCGATGCTCGCCCTGGCCAAGCGCCTCGAGGCCGAGGCCGGTCGGGTGGATGGCCCGCGTTGGGGCCCCCGCCCCCTCGACATCGACATCCTCGCCTGGGACGGCGGCACGTGGCACGCCCCCGACCTGGTCATCCCCCACGAGCGACTTCACGAGCGCCGCTTCGCCCTTCAGCCTCTGGTGGAGGTCGACCCCGACCTGGCGCTGCCCACCGGCGAGCGCATCGCCGACCTCCTCGCCGCCATCCCGGCCGCCGACCAGCCCGTCTCGCGCATCGGCGACCTGTAGCGCCCCCGAGTGACGCGCGGGCGCCGGGGCCAGTGGTACCCCCGCCGAAAAAGCGCGAGAGGCGGGAGGCCCCGGACATCGGGGTGGCGGCGATCGCAGCCGGGGATCCTGCATTTGCGGTCCCCGCAAATGCCGATCCCGCTTCGGCGAGTGGCCGCCACCCCGATGTCCGGGGCCTGCCGCACTGCTGTGGTATTCGGCGGGGGTACCACTGGCCCCGGCGCCCGCGCCGCGCGCCGCGGTGGCGACGGGTCTAGGATGCCCTGCCCATGTCGCAGATCGATGAACTCGACGAATACGACGCGGAGCTGGAGCTCCGGCTGAAGCGGGAGTACGCGGACGTGTTTCCGCTCTTCCGGTACTGCGTGCTGACGCAGGAGGCCACGTACCTCTGCAACAAGCTCGAGCGCCAGTACGAGCCCCAGGCCGCGTACCCGTTCTTCCACGTGGTGATGGAGGACGTCTGGGTGTGGGACAAGAACCGGCCCACGCGCATCATCCCGCGCGTGGAGATCCACACCACCCAGGACATCACCGTCGAGGTGCTGCGCACGGACGACGCCGCAGGGCCCTTCGACGACGACCTCGAGCTTCCCGCGGGGGACTGACCCGGTGCTGCTCGTCGTCGACGTCGGCAACTCGCAGACCGTGGCCGGGCTGTTCTCGGGCAACGAGCTGCTGCACGACTGGCGCATCTCCACCATCCGGCGCACCACGGTGGACGAGCTCGCGGCCAGCCACGACAAGATCCTGCAACTGCGCGGCGGCAGCCTCACCGAGGTGGAGAACGTGGTGGTGGCCTCGGTGGTTCCCGAGCTCACCGTGGCCTACCAGGCGCTGGCCGACCGCTACCTCGACCGCCCGGCCGTCATCGTGGGCCCCGGCGTGCGCACGGGCATGCCGCTGCTGGTGGACAACCCGCAGGAGGTCGGCGCCGATCGCATCGCCAACGCGGTGGCGGCGTACGACCTCTACGGAGGACCCTGCGTGGTGGTGGACTTCGGCACGGCCACCACGCTCGACGTGGTGTCGGCCGACGGCGAGTTCCTGGGCGGCGTCATCGCCCCGGGCATCGCCACCGCGCTCGACGCCCTGTCCCAGAGGGCCGCGCGCCTCATGCGCGTGGAGCTCGCCACCCCGCCCACCGCGATCGGCCGCAACACGGTGGAGAGCATGCAGTCGGGCCTGGTGCTCGGCGCCGCCGCGATGGTGGACGGCATGGTGGGCCGGCTCGCGGCGGAGATCGGCGCGCAGCCCGTGGTGATCGCCACCGGGGGCCTCGCCCCGCTCATCACCCCGCAGTCGATGACCATCGAGGAGCACGAGCCCATGCTCACCCTCGAGGGCCTGCGCCTGGTGCACGAGCGCACCACGGGCACGCCCGCGCGGAGTCGCCGCCGGTGAAGAAGCGAATGCGCGCCCTCGTGGCGGCGCGCTCGCGCGAGCCCGTGGCCCCGCCGTCGGCATCCGGCCCCTGGCCGCTGGCGCAGCCCTTCCGCGTGGGCGACGTCCAGGTGCCGAACCGCGTGGTGCAGGCACCGCTCGCCGGAATCGGCAACCGGGTGTTCCGTGAGCAGTCGCGCCGCCATGGCGCCGGCCTCGTGGTGTCTGAGATGGTGGCCGCGCACGGGATACGCCATGGCAATCGCCGCACCGCCTCGATGCTGGAACTGGGCGAGGGGGAGAGCCCCGTGGCCATCCAGGTGTTCGGGGGCGATCCCGACGTGATGGCCGACGCCGCGCGCGCCGTGGAGGCCGCCGGCGCCGACATGGTGGACATCAACATGGGCTGCCCGGTTCCCAAGATCATGAAGACCGGGGCAGGGGCCGCGCTGCTGGACGACCCGGCCAAGGGCGAGGCCGTGGTGCGCGCGATGGCCGACGCCGTGAAGATCCCCGTCACCGTGAAGATGCGCCGCGGCATCCGGCCCGGCGACATCGATCCGTGCGAGGCGGCACGCAGGTTCGAGGCGGCGGGCGCGGCGCTCATCACCATCCACCCGCGGGCGGCCGTGGAGGAGTACTCGGGCACCGCCGACCACCGCATCAGCGCCGAGGTGGTGCGCGCCGTGGACATCCCGGTGGTGATCAGCGGCGACATCTCCACCGCCGCCGAGGCGCGCGAGGCGCTCGAGATGACCGGCGCGGCGGGCGTGATGATCGGTCGCGCCGGCCTCGGCAACCCCTGGGTGCTGGGCGCGATCGCACGCGGCGAGGCCGACCCGCGTCCGTCGCCGCAGCAGGTGATCACCGAGCTCATGGAATTCAGCGAGGGCATCGCCGGGCTCATCGGGGACGACCGCTCGTGCCACTACCTGCGCAAGTTCCACTCGTGGTACCTCGCCGGACGGGGAATTCCGGACGACGACATCCAGGCGCTCATGGAGGCCCCCACCTACGAGGAGGCCATGGGCCTGCTCGCCGCGCTGCGCGAGCGGTAACGGGGTCACATGTCGGTTGCGTGCGGCCGACGCGCTCGGTTATCGTGCGCGGCCGCATCAGGGCCGGAAACGTCGAGGGGAGTCGAAGTGGAGCGCGAGGTCATCCTCACCCAGGAGGGGTACGACAAGCTCCAGGAGGAGATCGAGTACCTCACGACGCACAAGCGCCGCGAGGTCGCCGAGCGCATCAAGACCGCCCGTGAGTTCGGGGACATCTCCGAGAACTCCGAGTACGACGACGCCAAGAACGAGCAGGCGCACGTGGAGTCGCGCATCACGCAGCTGGAGCACCAGCTGCGCAACGCCCGCATCGTCGACAGCCACGACGTGGACACCGGCATGGTCTCCATCGGCACCAAGGTGACCGTGCGCACCACGGCCGACAAGAAGACCAAGGTGTTCTCGCTGGTGGGCTCGGCCGAGGCCGACCCCCTGCAGGACCGCCTCTCGAACGAGAGCCCGCTTGGCAAGGCCCTCATCGGCTGCAAGAAGGGCGACAAGGTCACCGTGTCCACGCCCCGCGGCCAGGTGGAGTACCAGGTCGTGAAGATCGAGGCGGGCGACTGAGCACGTCCGATGACGTCGCGGCCGAGGAGGCCGACGGCGGAATCGATCGCCTGATCGCCGACCGCCGCCAGAAGGCGGCGGAACTCCGGGCTGCCGGAATCAACCCGTATCCGGCCCGCTTCATCGGGCGCATCGCCGTGGCCGAGGCCCGCGAGGCCGGCGAGCCCCTCGAAGCTGGTGCCGAGGCCGATGGCCAGGTGGCCGTGGCCGGGCGCCTCGTGGCACGCCGCGGGCAGGGCAAGACGGTGTTCGCCGACATCGAGGACCGCTCGGGCGTGATCCAGGTGTGGGCCACCCTCGACCGCCTGGGCGACCAGGGCCTGGGCGTGCTTGCCGGTGCCCACGTGGGCGACATCGTCGGGGTGCGGGGCAGCGTGGTGCGCACCCGCCGCGGCGAGGTGTCGGTGGCCGCCGACGCGGTGGAGATGCTGGCCAAGTCGCTGCGCCCGCCGCCCGACCGCCACGCCGGGCTCAAGGATCCCGAGACCCGCTATCGCCAGCGCTACCTCGACCTCATGGCGTCTGATGATGTGCGCGCGCAGTTCGTCGTGCGCGCCCGCGCAATCGCGGGCGTGCGGCGCTTCCTCGACGAGCGCGGGTTCATCGAGGTCGAGACCCCCGTGCTGCAGCCGATCTACGGGGGCGCCGCCGCCAGGCCCTTCGTCACGCACCACAACGAGCTCGGCCGCGACCTCTACCTGCGCATCGCCACCGAGCTCTACCTCAAGCGCTGCCTGGTGGGCGGGCTCGAGAAGGTCTACGAGATCGGCAAGGACTTCCGCAACGAGGGCGTGTCGTTCAAGCACAACCCCGAGTTCACGATGCTCGAGACCTACGAGGCCTACGCCGACTACGAGGACGTGGCGTCGATGCTCGAGGAGATGGTCGCGGCCGCGGCCGTGCAGGCCACCGGGGGCACGGTGATCCCCTGGAAGGGCGGCGAGATCGACCTCACCCCGCCGTGGCGGCGCGTGCGGCTCACCGACGCGCTCGAGCAGGCCAGCGGAATCGACGTGCTGGCGCACCCGGACGCCGCCGACCTGCGCGCCCGCATGCGCGCTGCCGGGCTGGACGCGCCGGACGAGGCCCCCTGGGGCAAGCTGGTGGACGGCATCCTCACGCAGGCGCTTGAGCCCGACCTCGTGCAGCCCACGATCCTGCTCGACTACCCGCTCGAGCTCTCTCCCTTCGCGAAGCGACGCGAGGACGATCCGCGCCTGGTGGAGCGCTTCGAGGCCTTCTGCGGCGGCATGGAGATCGCGAACGCCTTCTCGGAACTCAACGACCCGGACGACCAGCGCGAGCGCTTTGCCATGCTGCAGGCCGACCGCGAGGCGGGCGACGACGAGGCCCAGCCATCGGATGAGGACTTCCTCACGGCCCTCGAGCACGGCATGCCGCCCACCGGCGGCCTCGGCCTGGGCCTCGACCGCCTGGTGATGCTGCTCACCGATCGCCACTCCATTCGCGAGGTCATCCTGTTCCCGGCGATGCGCACGTAGGTTGCGGACGGGCGCTGAGGTGATAGCGTCCCGCGCCGTTTCGACGTGCACGTACTAACTGGAAGGTCACATGGCGAAGCCGCGCGGACGCGGACGGATCAAGAAGAAGAAGGGTGGGGCGCCTGCGCCGCGCAAGCGTCGCCCGCTTCTGTCTGCCGAGGAGCTCGACTGGAAGAACGTCTCGTCGCTGAGGCGCTTCCTCTCTGAGCGCGGCAAGCTCCGTTCCCGTCGCATCACCGGCCTCTCGCGCCGCCAGCAGACCCAGCTGGCGCAGGCCGTGAAGCGCGCGCGCACCATGGGCCTGCTTCCGTATCCCGACCAGGACCGCTCGGTCAAGGCGCATCGCGCCGCGTCCGGCCTGTCGGCCGGCGTGCCGGATGGCGTGGCCGCCGAGGCAGACGTGCTCGCCGAGGAGATCCTCGAGGTCGAGGGCGCCGAGGCCGAGCTGGTGGAGGCCGAGGTCGTCGAGGTGACCGAGGACGTCGTGGAGCCGGTTGCCGTGGGCGCCGGCGACGCCGAGGACGCCGAGGCCTAGCGCCGCCCGCGGGCTTCGGCCCGCCGGGACAAGGGATGGATAAGAGGCGCCCTCGCGGCGCCCGCTCGGGCCCCGCGCGTCGGGGCCCGCTGTCATCATCTCGCAATGGAAATGGGTGCTTGTCCGGCCTGCGATGCCGCCCTCACGTGGCGGCACAACGGCCTCTGGTGCGACCGCTGCCACCGCAAGGTGGAAACGTGTTGCGAGGGCGCCCCCCAGGAGTGCGGGATTCCGGCGCCTGCACCCGACCGCACCGACGCCAGGAACGCCTGACCGGTGCTACGGTCGATACCCACTGCATCAGCCGTTTATGGCCCCTTGACGGGGCCCCTGGAGGATTGAGGCACGATGTTCGAACGCTTCACCGAGCGCGCCCGCCAAGTGGTCGTCCTGGCCCAGGAAGAGGCGCGGACCCTCAAGCACAACTACATCGGCACCGAGCACATCCTGCTCGGCCTGCTGCGTGAGG
>JAFMJQ010000014.1 GCA_017853415.1 Thermoleophilia bacterium
GCCGGGCACGGGCGCCCACCAGCACGGGGTCTGCCACGGGCATGCGGGCGGCACGCAGCGCCTGGATCGCCGTGGCCGTGGCCACGGCGTCGGATGCCGGCGCTGCGCCCGCGGTGGCCCACCCCCCGTCGGCGGCGCGCTGCGCCACCAGGGCGCCCACCGCGGACGTGAGCGCGGGGTCACCCGGCGCACGCCCGGTGGCCCGCAGCGCGAGGATGCCCCAGGAGGTGCCGATGGGGCCGCCGAACGACCCGTCGGCCGACTGCTGCGCGCCCACGCGGGCGGCGATGTCGGTATCCACCAGGCCCGCCGCGCGGCGCGCCACGGCCAGGCGCAGCAGGTCGCCCGTGGCGTCCATGGGCAGCGCGCCCACGGCCGACGCCAGGGTGGCCGTGCCGGACCCCCAGGCGACAGGGGTCTCCCCCGCGCCCGACGCCGCGATGGCCGTCCAGGCGGTATCCGCGGCGCGCCCGGCCTCGGGCCCCACGGCGCCCGTCGAGGGGTCCTGCCGTGCCGAGAGGTAGTCGAGCGCGCGCTCGAGCGACGACGCCGAGGCGGATCCCACCAGGGGTGCGACCAACGCGACCCCCGCGACGAGGGACACCCATGAGGCCCGACACATGAGGCAGGCGCCCGGCGCGCGTGGTGCGCGCCGCATCATGCGACCGCCCGGCGCTCGCGCAGCAACTCGCCGAACCGCGTGGCGCTGCGCAGCGCGAAGTCGCCGTGGTTGTTGTTGAACACCACCGCCACCTCCTGCGCGCGCTCGGCCATTTCGATGACCGGCCCCACCCACTCGCCGAGCTCATCATCGGTGTACTGCCAGTCGAACCGCTCGGCCACCGTGCGGCTTCCCTGCCAGGTGGCCGCGTTGCGCCCGTGCAGGCGCACGTAGGCCAGCTCGGGGCAGGTGACCTCCACCACCGGTGGCATCGCGCTCTCGGCGTCCACCCGCGGCGCGTCCACGCACACCCACGCCGCATCGCGCGTGGCCAGCATGTCCACAGCCGCCTCGCGCTCGCCCGGCGCCACCCACGACACGTTGCGGAACTCCACGGCGGTGCGCAGGGGCTGGATGCGCTCGATGATGCGCCCGATCTCGGCGCGGGCATCCGTGCTGGCGGCCACGTGGGGCGGCAACTGAAGGAGGATCGAGCCGAGCTTGTCGCCCAGGGGCGCGACGGTCTCCACCATGGCGTCGATCACCGCGTCGCGAAGCTCGCGCGAGGGCTTGCGGATGCGCCCGCGCCGGTCGGCCTCGTATGGCAGGTCGCGAAGCGGCTCGGGCAGGCGCGCGGGGTCGCTGGCGTGGCCTGAGATCACCTGGTGCGCCTTCACGTGGAACCGGAAGTCGTCCGGGGTGCGATCGGCCCATGCCTCGACGGTGCCCCGGCGGGGGATTGCATAGAAGGTGGCGTTCACCTCGACCATCGGGAAGTGCTCGGCGTAGTAACGAAGCCGCCCGGCGGCGTCGTTCTTCACGGAGTCCGGGTACCACCCCGCCTTGATGAACTCGGGGTCGGTCCACGAGGCGGTGCCCACCAGGACCCTGTCGGGTGCGTCGGCCACTCGCGCATCATGCCGCACCGCCCGGCGGGCGCGTGCCGGGGTGGGTGCCGGGGTGGCTGCCGGGCGGGCGGCCGCTGCCCTAGGCGTCGCGGCGGCGGAGTTCCTCGTCGAGCCGCGCCGCGTCGTCCGGGGCGATCTCGGGCGCCGGGGCCGTGTCCTGGCGTCGGCGCGCCCATGCGCGCGTGACGAAGGGGATGGCGGCAAGCCCCCCCACCACCAGCACGATGGGGACGATCCATGCGAGCAGGTCGAAGCCCGACTTGGGCGGGGTGGCCAGCACCCCGCGGCCGAACTCCACCACGAGCGCGTCGATGATCTCCTGCTTGTCGTCACCCTTCGCGATGCGGTCGGCGATGAAGATCTTCATGCGGTCGGCGGCGGGCGAGTTCGACACGTCGAGCGGCGTGTTGCAGGTGGGGCAGCGCACCTCGCGCGCCACCTCGTTGACGGTGAGCGACAGTGCCGGGGTGGCCAGCGCCAGCACCGCGAAGAGCACGGCGATGGCCGCGGTGATGCGTGGCCGCATCACTTCCCGGCCAGCACCTGGTCGAGGGGGGCCTGCAGCTGCGCGGCGCTGGACACCGGCCCCGCCACGTGCAGGGCGATGCGGCCCGCGCGATCGATGATGTAGGTCTCGGGCACGCCGGTGGCCTCGAGCGCGCTCTTGGCCTCGTCGGTTCCGTCGCGCAGCGACGGATACGTGAGCCCGTACTCGCGGATGAACGCCCGGGCATCGGATGAGAGATCCTGGATGTCCACGCCCAGCACCACCACGCCGCGGGAGCGATTGGCCCTCCACAGCTTCTCGAGCACGGGCGACTCCTCCTTGCAGGGCTCGCACCACGACGCCCAGAGGTTGAGCACCACGACCTTCCCCTTGAGGTCGGACAGCGAGGCATCCCTGCCCACCGGGGGCAGCCCGGGACCGGACACCAGCACGGGGAGCGTGAGCGCGGGCGCGGGCGGGCGCGAACCGGTCTCGAGGGCGTCGTCGATCGTGGTGGAGGTGCCGCGGTTGAGCAGCCCCACCACGAGCAGCACCACGATGAGCGCCGCCACCACCGCGCCGGCGATGAGCCCGATCAGCCGGCGGCGATCGCCCCCGACCTCCTCGGGATCAGCCGAAGGGGGCATAGGCGGTGCTCGCGGTGCCCAGCAGCGAGCCCCCGAGGCTCACCTGCAGTTGCCCGCGCACGCGCTTGCTCCCGGGCAGGCGCGTCCACGAGGCCCCCGACTTGCGGTAGACCGATCCCCCGCCCGGGTAGCGCAGCACCACGCGACGCGTGGACACCCTGGCGGTGGCCCCCACCAGCAGGGGCGCACCGGCACGCGAGTAGCGCGCCGGGCCCCCGGCGGCCACCGCGGCGCGGGCGGGTGCCACGCCCGAGATGCGCACGGCGTTGGGCTCCGACCCCAGCGAGAACGCGCCATCCGGCGTGCGCAGGCCCTCATACGTGCCACCCGTGCGGATGTCGGAGTCGAACACCAGGTCGCCCCCGGCGTTTGATCCATCCACGGGGATGTCCGTGATGCGCAGGCCCGAGGCGTCACCCAGGCGCACGCCGGCGCCGGTGTTGCCCGTGACCGTGGACGAGGCCAGGGTGGCCCGCAGGGTGCCGCCCGACAGCAGCACGCCATCCTTGCCGCTGCCCGTGACCGTCACCCCCGTGAACGCGGCGTCGCTGTTGCCGGCGTCCTCGCTGGCGATGCCGTAGCCCTTCGCGCCGCTGATCGTGAGGCCGCTCGCCGTGAGGGCGCGGACATCATCGGCAAGGCGCAGGCCGTCGCGACCCGCGCCGGTGACCGAGCCACCCGTGATGGCCACGGGCTGGCGACTCGAGAGGTAGGTGAGGCGGATTCCGTCGCGCGCGGGCGAGGTGATGACCGGGGCGGTGATGGTGATCGCCCGCCCGCCGGTGACGCTGATGCCATCCACGCCCGGGCGGTCGATGGCAAGGGAGGCCAGCGCGACGCCGCCCTCGTTGTTGCGCAGGGTCACGTTCACCCCGGTGCGCGACGGGGCGGAGCACGAGAGCCCCGTCACGGACACCCCGCCTCGGGTGATGTCGATGCAGCCGCCGCCGGTGTCATCGCGAATTCCGATGCCCCCGATCACCACCGCGGCGCCGGTGTCCGGGCCGATGGAGAGGTTGGGGGTCTTCACGGCGACGTCGCCGTAGGTTCCCGCGCCCACCACGATGCTCCACGGCAGCGACTCCGGGGCGCGCGACGTGACCACCGAGGCCACGGCATCCTGCACCGCATCGAGGCCGGTGAAGGGCGTGCCCACCGTGGCGCCGTTCTGGTCGCGCACCTCCACCGTGCCCGGCGCCACCGCGAGGGCGGCGGGGACCGAGCAGATGAGGAGCGCCGGAACCGCGAGGGCGGCGCGCAGGATCACGTGTCGGACCTCGTGCCCAGGAGGGCGTGCACGGCGGCGGCCGGGTCGTCCTCGCGCATGAGCGCCTCGCCCACGAGGATGGCGTCCACGCCGGCCTCCTCCAGGCGCTGCACGTCGGAGTTCGAGGTGATGCCCGACTCGGCCACCACGATGGTGCCGGCCGGGGCATCCACGAGCAGCCGCAGGGCGGTGTCGGGGTCCACGTCGAGCGTCTGCAGGTTCCGGTTGTTCACGCCGATGATCTCCGCGCCGCATTCGAGCGCCGTTTCGAGTTCGTCCTCATCGTGAACCTCTACCAAGCAGTCGAGGCCGATCTCGCCGGCCTGGTCCTGCAGCGACGTCAGGTCGTCGGGGTCGAGCGCCGCCACGATGAGCAGCACGGCGTCCGCACCGGCGAGCCGGGCCTCGGCCAGCTGGTACGGGTCGACGATGAAGTCCTTGCGCAGCAGCGGCAGGTCGCACGCGGCGCGGGCCTCGCGCAGGTCGTCCAGCGACCCCCCGAACCAGTGCGGCTCGGTGAGGATGGAGCAGGCCGATGCCCCGGCGGCCTCGTAGGCGCGCACGATGTCGGCCACGGTGGCGTCGGGGCGGATCGGCCCCTTGGACGGGCTGGCGCGCTTCATCTCGGCGATGAGCGATATGCCCTCCTGCACCAGCGCCTCCGAGAACGGCCGCCCGCGCGGCGCGGGCCCGAGCTGCGCCTGCAGCGCATCGAGCGGCACCTGCTCGCGGCGCGCGGCGACGTCGGCACGCGTGCGATCCACCACCTCCTGCAGGAAGTTGTTCATCACGCGGCGCCCCCTGCGGGGGCCAGCTGGTGGGTGAGGGCGGCGAAGCGCTCGAGCACGTCACGCGCCGCCCCCGATGTGACGGAGTCCTCGGCCATGCCCATGCCCTTCTCCAACGAGTGCGCGAGGCCTGCCATCCACACGGCCGCGCCGGCGTTGAGCACCAGCACGTCGCGCACGGCACCCGGCTCGCCCCCGATGGCCGCGCGCAGGGCGGCGGCGTTGAACGCGGGGTCGCCACCGTCGAGCGCGCCGTCGGCGGGCGCCGCGACCCCCAGGGCCCGGGGGTCGATCTCGATCGTGCTGAAGCCGTCGTGGTCCCACAGCACCGCGTCGGTGACGGCCGACGTGCTGATCTCGTCGAGCCCGTCGCGGCCGGCCACCACCAGCGCCCGGCGCGATCCCAGCATCGACAGCGCCTCGGCCACGGTGTCGAGGTAGGCGCGGTCGAACACGCCGATCACCTGGTGCGTGGCGCCCGCGGGGTTGGCGAGGGGGCCGATGACGTTGAAGGCCGTGCGGATTCCCAGCTCGCGCCGCACGTTGCCCACGTGGCGGAACGCCGGGTGGTGCGACGGGGCGAACATGAAGCCCACCCCGACCTCGTCGATGCACCGGCCGATGGCATCCGGGCCAAGGTCCACCCGCACCCCCAGGGCCTCGAGCACGTCGGCGCTTCCGCAGCCGGACGTGACGGCCCGGTTGCCGTGCTTGGCCACCTTCGCGCCCGCGCCCGCGGCCACGAACGCGGCACCCGTGGAGATGTTCACGGTGGAGGGCCCGCCGCCCGTGCCGCAGGTGTCCACCAGGAGGTGGGAGTCGTCCACGTGCACGCGCTCGGCGCGGTGGCGCACGGCCTGGGCCAGCCCCGAGAGCTCGGTGGGGGTGACGCCCTTGGCGCGCAGCGCCGTGAGGAACGCCGCCACCTGCACCTCGCTCGCCTGGCCGTCCATGATCACGCCCACGGCGCGCTCCACCAGGTCGCGCGTGAGGTCCTCCCCCGCCACCAGGCGCTCGAGGCACTCGGTGATCACCGGGTCGGGCGTCATGCGGACATCCCCAGGAAGTTGCGAAGCAGCGACTTGCCCTCGCCCGAGAGGATCGACTCGGGGTGGAACTGCACGCCCTCCACCGGAAGGTCGCGGTGGCGAAGTCCCATGATCACGTCGCCGTCGCACCACGCCGACACCTCGAGGACGTCCGGCAGGCTCTCGCGCTCCACCACGAGCGAGTGGTACCGGGTGGCCGTCATCGGGTCGGCGAGGCCCGCGAACACCGTGCGGCCGTCGTGGGCGATCTCGCTCGTCTTGCCATGCACGGGCTCGCTGCCGCGCACCACCGTGCCGCCGAACGCCTGGCCGATGGCCTGATGCCCCAGGCACACGCCGAGGATGGGCACCTCACCCGCCAGCTCGCGGATGGCGTCGAGCGAGATGCCGGCCTCGTCGGGGGTCTTGGGGCCGGGTGAGATGACCAGGTGCGTGGGCGCGAGGTCGCGGATGCCGTCCACCGTGATGCGGTCGTGGCGGAAGACATCCACCTTGGCGCCGAGCTCGGCCAGGTACTGGAAGAGGTTGTAGGTGAACGAGTCGTAGTTGTCGACGATCACCACGTGCGGCTGGGCGCTCACGGTCACCAGTCCTCCTGCTGCGCCGCCACCTCGATGGCGCGGAACATGCCGGCCGCCTTGCGCTGGGTCTCCTCGAACTCCGACTCGGGGTCGGAGTCGGCCACCACGCCCGCGCCGGCCTGCACGTGGCAGCGGCCGTCACGGCACACGATGGTGCGGATGGTGATGCAGGTGTCGAGGTTGCCGTCGAACCCGATGTAGCCCACCGCGCCGCCATAGGGGCCGCGCTTGGTGGGCTCGAGCTCGTCGATGATCTCCATGGCCCGCACCTTGGGCGCGCCCGACAGGGTGCCCGCGGGGAAGGTGGACCTCAGGGCGTCCACGGCCCGGCGGCCCTCTGCCAGCTGCCCAACCACGCTGCTCTCGATGTGCATGACGTGGCTGTAGTACTCGACCACCATGAGCTCCTTCACGCGCACGCTTCCCGGCGCGCACACACGGCCCAGGTCGTTGCGCCCGAGGTCGACCAGCATCACGTGCTCGGCGCGCTCCTTGGGGTCGGACAGCAGCTCCTCGGCCAGGGCGAGGTCCTCCGCGCGGTCGGCCCCGCGCTGGCGCGTGCCGGCGATCGGCCGGGTCTCCACCACGCCCTCGGTCACCTTCACCAGCATCTCGGGCGATGAGCCCGCCAGCTGCACGTCGCCGCAGTCGATGAAGAACATGTACGGCGAGGGGTTCACGGTGCGCAGGCCGCGGTACACGGCGAAGGGCTCGAGCCCCACCGTGGCCGAGAAGCGCTGCGAGGGGACCACCTGGAAGGCGTCGCCGGCGAACACGTACTCGCGCACGGTCTCCACCGCCCGGCAGAAGCGCTCGCGCCCGATGTTGCTCTCCACCGCGCCCACCTCCACGGCGCCGTGCGGGGCGGGATGCGGCACGGGGCCCTGCAGCCGGTCCTTGATCGACCGGATCGCCTGCACGGCGGCGGCGTAGGCCGGGGCCGGATCCACCCCATCCTCCACCGGGCACGGCACGATGATCGTGGTGGAGCGGCGCAGGTGGTCGAACAGCACCACGGGGCCCGTGAGCATCATCACCATGTCGGGGATGCCCAGGTCGTCGTGCGGCACGTCGGGCAGGTGCTCCACGGTGCGCACGAGGTCGTAGCCGAAGAAGCCCACGGCGCCGCCCCAGAAGGCCAGGGGCTCGGCGGGGGGCGCCATGCGGGCATCGTCCACGAGCGACTGCATCACGCCGAAGGGGTCGCCCGCGTCGAGGTCCTCCTCGGTCCCGTCGGGGCGGCGCAGGGTGACGCGGCCGCCCTCGGCGCGGATCACCGCCTGCGGGTCGATTCCGATCATCGAGTAGCGGCCCAGGCGCTGGCCCTGCTCGGCGCTCTCGAGCAGGAAGCACGGCCCGCCACCCCGCAGCTTCAGCATGGCGCTGACGGGCGTCTCGCAGTCGTCGAGGTAGGTGTGGGCCAGCGGCACCTGGCGGTACTCCCGGGCGGCCGCGCGCACGCCCTCGATGCCGGGCGTGACGGGCAGCTCATCGCCGGCCGCGCGCTCGGGCACGTCGATGCGCAGGGTGGTCACCCGGCCGACCGCCTCCGCGACGCCAGCTCCTCGGCCACCTCGGACAGGCTCACGCCCTGCGACTGCCACAGCACCATGAGGTGGTACAGCAGGTCGGCGCTCTCGTACACCAGCTGGTCGTGCTCGCCACCCTTGGCCGCGATGGCCACCTCGGTGGCCTCCTCGCCGACCTTCTTGCACATGGTGTCGATGCCCCTGGCGAGCAGCGACGCGGTGTACGACGACTCCGGGTCGGCATCGGCGGCCCTGTCGGCGATGATGGCCTCGAGGTCCGGCAGCATGGCGAAGGGCGCATTGTCGGCCCCCACGTCGCCCTGCAGCGGGTCGTGGAAGCACGTGACCTCGCCCGTGTGGCATGCCGGCCCTGCCGGCACCACCGTCACCACGATGGCGTCGCGGTCGCAGTCGGTGGCGATCCCCGACACCTCCTGCGTGTTGCCGCTGGTGGCGCCCTTGTTCCAGAGCTCGCCCCGCGAGCGGCTCCAGAACCACGTCTGGCCCGTCTCGATGGTCTTCGCCAGCGACTCGGCGTTCATCCACGCCAGGGTGAGCACGCGACCGGTCTCGGCGTCCTGCACGATGGCGGGCACCAGCCCGTCATCCCCGAAGCGCACGCGCTCCGACGCCTCGCCGTCCTGCGCCTCGGCGGCCGCGCTCATGCGGCCACGCCCATGAGGGAATCCACCATCTCGCCGGCGCTGGCCGTGGCCACGCGCTGCGCCCCGGCATCGAGCAGGGCGATGGCGTCATCCAGCCGGTCGATTCCCCCGGCCGCCACCACGCCGACATCCGCCGCCAGGCAGTTGCGCATCACCTCGACGTCCTGGGTGCGCGCGGTGCCCGCGAGGCCCGTGGCGGTGACCACGAAGTCGGCCCCGGCGATGGCGGCCACCTGGCAGGCGCGGCGCAGCAGCCGCTCGCCCAGCAGGGGTGCCTCCACCACGGCGCGCACCATCACGTGGCTGCTCGTGGAGTCGCGTGCGGCGTCCACCACGGCCCCGAGGTCGGCCCGCGCCACGCCGGGGCGCCCCGACAGCAGCGCCGACACGTTCATCACCACGTCGAGCTCACGTGCACCGGCGGCGATGGCCGCGCGGGCGACCGCCGTCTTCGTGGCCGTCTCATCGGTGCCGAAGGGGTAGCTCACCACCGTGCCCACCTTCACGTCGCCGCCGCGCAGGATGTCAGCGGCCGCGCGCACCATCGTGGGGGGCACGATCACCGATGCCACGTGCAGGCGTGCGGCGGCGGCGCAGTGCACCGCGAGGTCGTCGGCGGTGACGCCGGCGCGCAGCAGCGTGAAATCGCAGCTCTTGGCGAGCTCGCGGGCCCTCACGAGGGGCCTCCGGACGGGGCGTTCGGCATGGCGCGGAAGTATAGGCGGGCCCGCCTGCCGCGAAGCACCCGGGCGCCCGTGCTCAGAGCCCCAGCCGGTCGAGCATGGCGTCGTCCCGACGCCACTTCGGCCTCACCTTCACCTGCAGGTCGAGGTGCACCGGCTCGCCCCACGTGCGCGAGAGCACCTCGCGGGCCTGCGTGCCGATGTCGCGGATCATCGACCCGCCCTTGCCCACCACGATGCCCTTCTGGCTCTCGGTCTCGACGTAGATCCAGGCCTCGATGCGCCGGCCGCGCCGGGCGGGGGTGATGTCCTCCACCTGCACCGCGAGCGCGTGCGGCACCTCGTCGCGCAGGCGCTGGATCGCCGCCTCGCGGATCATCTCGGCGGCCATCTCGTCGTCGGTCTGGTCGGTGCTCACCCCGTCGGGGAAGTACGGCGGGCCCTCGGGCAGCATCGCCGGGAACTCGGCGCGAAGAGCATCCAGCCCCTCCCCCGTGAGCGCGCTCACCGGGTGGATGGCGCGGAAGCCCGGCACGAGATCGGCCGCCTGCGCGATGACCTCGGCGATGCGGTCGCGCTCGACGCGGTCGACCTGGTTCACCACCACCACCACGGGCAGCCCGCTCGCGGTGAGCCGCTCGGCGATGAAGCGGTCGCCCCTCCCCACCTCCTCGGCGGCGTTCAGCACGAACAGCGCCGCGTCGGTGTCGGTGACGGTGCGGTCGACGGTCTCCTGCATGCGCTCGGTCAGCCGGTCGGCCGGCCGCTGGAACCCGGGCAGGTCGAGCAGCACCGCCTGCCAGCCATCACCACGCGCCACCGCCAGCACGCGCCTGCGCGTGGTCTGCGGTCGCTCCGACACCGCGGCCACGTGCGCGCCTGCCAGCGCATTCGCCAGCGTCGACTTGCCCACGTTGGGCCGTCCGGCCAGGGCCACGAGGCCCGATCGCAAGCCATCCGCGGTCACGGCGTCAGCCCCAGATCTGGAACAGCAGCAGGGTGAGGCCCGCGCCCAGCATCGCGCCCGCCACCACCTCGGCGGCCGAGTGGAAGCCCGCCTCCACGCGCGACTGCGCCACGAGCAGGGCCACGAGGAACGCCAGGGTCGACACCAGCGCGCCGTGGGTGAGCGGCAGCACGATGAGGGTGATGGCCATCCAGGCCGCGAACGCCACGGCAGCGTGGCCCGACGGGAACCCCCCGCGCAGCGCGGTGCCCGCGCCCGAGTAGGCCTTCAGCGCCACCACGGCGATGACGGTGGCCACGATGACGATGACGGCCACGTGGGTGGGCGCCTGGCGCACGCCCTGCAGCAGGTCGCGCCCGGGCTCCGACAGCCGGCCGTAGAGGATGAGGTACGCCACGGCGATGGCCGCCAGCGCGGCGATCAGCACCGCCCCCGCGGCGACGTCCTTCGCGATCTTCACGAGCGGGTGGTACGAGGTGACCACCGCGTCGATGGCGGCCTCGAGCGCCGTGTTGAACATCTCGGCCACCAGCACGAGCGCCACCACGATGACCAGCGCCAGCAGCTCGAACCGGCTCACCCCCAGCACGAGGGCGAGGATGAGCACCAGCAACCCCGCGGCCACGTGCACCTGCATGTTGCGCTGGGTGCGCAGCACGAACACGATGCCCTCGAACGCCCATGTGAACGACCACCGCAGCGACCCCTGCTTGGGCAGCGCTCCCGGACGCGGATCGCGCAGCAGGCGCTGCACGGGGCGGTCGTCGTCGGGCGTGCTCACGTGGCCTGCGCCGCGTTCACGATGTCGTCCTGCAGGGCCAGCATCTCGCCGTCATCCACCTCGTGGTCGTACCCCACCAGGTGCAGCAGCCCGTGCACGGCCAGGGTGGTGAGCGGCTCCTCGGCCGCCTCGGGGCAGATGAGGATGTCGCCGAGCTCAGGCGGAGGGCCGTCAACGGGCCAGTCGCGCGCCTCGGGGCCGTCGACCGGGAACGACAGCACGTCGGTGGGCTCGGGCCTGCCGCGGTGCTCGCCGTTGATCGCCGCCATCTCGTCGGGCGACACCACCACCAGCCCCACGGTGGCCCGATCCACGCCCACGCGCCCGCACGCGAACCGCACGTGGTCCACCAGCGGCGCGAGGTCGGTGCTCGCGGCCCCGTCGCCCAGGCGTGCCTCGACCTCGATCAGGTCTCGTCGCCCCACGGGTTGTCACCCTCCTCGTGCACCCGGTAGGCCTCCACGATGCGCTGCACCAGCTTGTGGCGCACCACGTCATCCTTGGTGAACCGCACCACCCCGATGCCGGGGATGCCCCCGAGCACGCGCTCGATGTCGGCGAGGCCCGATCGGCGGTCGCGCGGGAGGTCGACCTGCGTCACATCGCCGGTCACCACCACGGTCGACCCGAAGCCCAGGCGCGTGAGGAACATCTTCATCTGCTCGATCGTGGTGTTCTGGGCCTCGTCGAGGATGATGAACGAGTCGTTGAGCGTGCGGCCGCGCATGAAGGCCAGGGGCGCAACCTCGATCTGCCCGCGCTCCAGGTACTGCTGCGCCCGGTCGGCGTCGAGCATGTCATGCATGGCGTCGAACAGCGGGCGCAGGTACGGGTCGACCTTCGCGGCGATGTCGCCCGGCAGGAATCCCAGCTTCTCGCCCGCCTCCACGGCCGGCCGGGTGAGGATGATGCGCCCCACCTCGCGGCGCGAGAGCGCCGCGGCCGCCAGCGCCACGGCCAAGTAGGTCTTGCCCGTGCCGGCGGGTCCGATGCCGAAGGTGATGGTGTTCGTGCGGATGGCGTCGACGTAGGCCTTCTGCCCCGCGGTGGTGGGCGTGATGCTGCGCTGGCGGTGGCGCCACACCACGTCGCCCAGCAGCGCGTCGGGGCGTCCGGCCTGCTCCACCGCCGATGCCACGGCCTCGATCATCGTGGGGGCGATCGAGCGCCCCGAGTCGACCAGGCGGGCGAGCTCGTCCACCACGGCCACGCCGCGCTCCACGCGGGGCTCGTCCCCGATGAGCACCAGCCGGTTGCCCCTGAGGCTGATGTCGAGCTTGAGGCGATCCTCGAGGGCGCGGATGACGGCGTCGTGCTCACCCGCGAGTTCCACGGCCACGCGATCCGGCACCTCGATGACCTTCTCGCTCATGCGCGCCTCACATCATGTCCGACATGCGGGTTCCGCCCATCACGTGCCAGTGCAGGTGGTGGACGCTCTGCCGTCCGTCCTCGCCGTGGTTGGTCGTCACGCGGTAGCCGGTGGGCTCCAGCCCGTGGTCGCGGGCCACCGCGGCGATGAACGCCAGCATGTCGCTGCGCTCCGCGGGTGTGAGGCCCTCGACGCCCGCCATGGAGTCGACGTGGCGCTCGGGGATCACCAGCACGTGCACGGGGGTCTTGGGCGCGATGTCGTTGAACGCCACCATGCCGTTCTCGCGGCGCACCACCTGGGCGGGGATCTCCCCCGCGACGATCCTGCAGAAGAGGCAGTCGTCGGCCATCAGCCCTCCCCCGCGCGGCCGCTGGTCGCCAGCACGGCGGCGGCGATCGCCGCGGTCTCGGTGCGCAGCATGCCCTCGCCGAGCCCGGCGCATGCCACCCCGCGGGCGGCGGCCGCCGCGAGCTCCGCGTCGTCGAACCCCGTGTCGGGCCCCACCAGCAGCACCACCGGCGCATCGTGTGCCCGTTCGCGCATCACCTGCGCGAGGGGCGCGGTGGCGCGGGGGTCGAGGATGACCCCCTGGTCGGGAACGATCTGGCTCAGCACGTGGTCGAACGGTATCAGCGGCCCCGGGGCGGCCCACGTGCCGCGCCCGCTCTGGCGGGCGGCCGCCTCGGCCACGCGCGCCATGCGCTCGGCGCGCTTCGCCCAGGCCCGGGCGTCGGGCACGCGACGGGCACGGGCCGTGGCCATCACGCCGAGGGATCGCACGCCGAGCTCCGCCGCCTTCTCGGCCACCAGGTCGAGGCGTCCGGCGTCGCAGAGCCCCACCCACAGGTCAACCGGCGGCACCACGGGGGCGGTGCGCGGCGGCCCCGTGACGGCCAGCACGGCGGGCGGCCCGGGATCCACCACGGCGCACGGCCAGATGAGGCCCGAGGGGGCGATGGCCTCCACCTCATCCCCCGCCCGCCGGCGCACCACGCGGGCCAGGTGATGCGAGTCGGCATCACCCAGCAGCACGCGGCCTGCCGCCGCGGGCTCCTCGGCCACGACGTACCGGAACCGGTGCGCGGGCGACGCGCTCACGACGACAGCCTCACGGATGCCCAGTCGTCCTGCGCGAGGCGCTCGGCCTCGCGCAGCCCGAGCGGCGCGAACGCGGCCACGGCGCAATCGACCTCGCGCTCGCGCAGCCCCGAGAGCACCGCATGGTGCACCCCCGCCGAACCGCCTCCGCCGCCGCCGCCCGGCGCGGGCCGGGCAAGCGCCGCGGCCAGCACCTGCAGCACCTCGAGCGTGATGTTGGCCAGCAGGATCGGCGCCGCGGCAAGCGGGTCCTCGCCGATGACGGCGCGCCGCACCTCGATGCCGTCCACCATGTTCGCCCGCGCCGCCCGCGCGGTGGCGCGCACCGAGTCGGGGTCGAAGTCGATGGCGGTCACGGGGCCCAGGCCCAGGCGCCGCGCGGCGATGGCGAGGATTCCCGATCCGCACCCGGCATCGAGCACCGCGCCGCGTGCGGGGACGCGCTGCAGCAGCTCGAGGGCCGTGCGCGTGGTGGGATGCTGGCCGGTGCCGAAGGCCATGCCGGGATCGATGACCACGTCGTGCATGCCGGCAACCGGTGCAACCCATGGCGGGCGCACGCGCACGCGCCCGGCCACAACGGGCTGGTGGAAGTCGCGCAGGGCGTCGCGCCAGGAGTCATCCTGGTCGGCCTCGGATACCTCGGCGGGCACCCCGGCGGCGCCGAGATGGGCCCGCAGGGCGTCGGCCCCGGGGCAGTCGGGCGCGGGCATCCAGATGTCGATGGCCACCCGGCCATCCAGCGGGTCGCCCTGCATGCACCCCACGCCGGTGAGCGCATGGCACTCGGCCACCGCCACGTCGGCGTCGCCCGCGGCCACCACGGCCGTGAGCCGGATTATGCGGTCAGCGGAAGGCGTGGCGGAGGCGGCCGAAGAAGCCCTCGTCGTCGCCATCGTCCCCGTGCTCCTCGAGGTGCTCGGCCAGCGGCCGCATGGCCTCGCGGCCCTCGTCGGACGTGATGCGCGGAACCCGCACGTCGACGACCACCACCTGGTCGCCGTGCTGGCGCCCGTGCACCACGGGGAACCCCTTGCCCTTCAGGCGGATCTCCGCACCGGGCTGGGTGCCGGCGCGCACCTCGACCTCCTCCTCGCCCTCGATGGTGGGCACCGAGATGGTGGTGCCGGTCATCGCGGCCGTCACGGGGATGCTCACCCCGTGGATGATGTCCAGCTCATCGCGGATGAATCGGTCGTCGGGCAGCACGCGCACCTCCACGTAGAGGTCGCCCGGCGGCGCGCCCGAATCACCCGCGCCGCCGCGCCCCGACAGGCGGATGCGCTGGCCGGTGGCGATTCCCGCGGGAACGCGCACGCCCACCGTGGAGCGCGCCCGCACCCGGCCGCGGCCGCGACAGGTGCCGCACGGCGTGGAGATCTCGCGGCCGGTGCCGCGGCACGACGGGCAGGGCGTCTGGCGCACCATCTGCCCCAGCGGGGTGCTCACGGCCTGGCGCATCTGCCCCGCGCCGCCGCAGGTGGGGCACGCGTGCACCTCGCTGCCGGGCTCGGCGCCGCTGCCGTCACACGACTCGCACTCCTCCACGCGCTCCACCACGACGTCCTTCTCCACCCCGACGGCCGACTCCACGAAGGTCACCTGCGTGGCCACGAGCACGTCCTCGCCGGCAGCCGGCCCGCCCGCGCCGAAGA
This sequence comes from Thermoleophilia bacterium, assembly GCA_017853415.1. GTDB lineage: Bacteria > Actinomycetota > Thermoleophilia > Miltoncostaeales > Miltoncostaeaceae > SYFI01. The sequence continues at coordinate 15,142 of JAFMJQ010000014.1, forward strand.
TGTCGGCGCCCCCGAAGAAGGCGTCGAAGATGTCCTGGAACGACCCGAACCCCTGCGCGCCGGCGCCACCGGCCCCGGCCCCGCGCACGCCGGCATGGCCGTAGCGGTCGTACCGCGCGCGCTGGTCGGCATCGGACAGCACCTCGTAGGCCTCGGCGACCTCCTTGAAGCGCTCCTCGGCCGTGGGGTCGCCCGGGTTGACGTCGGGGTGCAACTCGCGCGCAAGGCGCCGGAACGCCGACTTGATCTCCTGCCCGGACGCATCGCGCGAGACGCCCAGCACCTCGTAGTAATCACGCGTGGTCGGCATCGTCCTCCCCGGGATGCTCCTCGGGGTGCGTCGCGAGGTTGGCCTGCGCCGACTCCACGAGCACGCGGGCCTCATCGAGCGTGGAGGCCTCCAGCAGCATGCGCGCCAGGCTGCGGGCATCGCGGGCGGCGAGGTGGTCCACCGCGCCCTGCTCGATCCAGAACGGCGCCGAGTCGGGGTCCTGCCTCAGCAGTTCCACCGCCTGGTGGCCGCAGTCGAGCGTGTAGGTGGCGATCGCCCAGCGCGTGGACGCGGGGGCGTCCATGGGGTCCCAGGGCACCAGCGGGGTCGACTTCACGCCGCCCGGCTCCACGACCACCGACGAGAGGTCGATATCGCGCCACTCGAGGTCGACCGGCACGCGCAGGTCGAACAGCAGCGCCTCGGCATCCTCGGCCCGGCGCTCGTTGCTGGCGATCACGGCCGCCACCCAGTGCGCCTCGGCGAACGTGAGCCCCGAGAAGACGTCGGTCTCCTCCGACACCGGATCGAACACCGAGTCGGGGTCCACGCTCACGCCCACCGCGTACTCCTCGGGCCCGTACGCGCCCGACTCCACGCGGGCCAGCACCCGCACGGCCGCCGTGCCGTCCTCGCCGAGCGGCCGGCGCCATACCTCGAGGATCTCGAACCGCGGGTCCTCGCTCACCCGTACACGTCCTCCACATACGCCGACAGCGCCCGGGACGCCTCGCGCACGGTGGCGATGGCCAGCGCGTAGTCCATGCGCACCGGACCGATGAGCGACACCGCCCCGAGGTTGCCCCGCGAGGGACCGTACCCGGCCGCGACGATCGACACCCCCGACAGGTCGGTGGGAAGCTCCGACCCGATGCGCAGGTACGTGCGCGAGCCGTCGAGGGCGCCGCGCAGCACGGCCAGCAGGGCGTAGCGCTCCTCGAGCGCGCGCATGAGCCCGTCGATCTCGGCGATCTCGCCGCGCCGCGCATCGGTGAGCACGCGGGCCTGGCCCGAGACGTACACGGCGCGATCCTCCTGCATGTCGGTGAGCGCGGGCATGATGGCCTCGAGGAACGCCCGCTCCATGGGGCCCAGCGAGGGGTCGGCCAGGCGTGATGCCAGGCTGCGGGCGCCCACGGCGAGGCCCTGCACCCTCTCGTTGAGGAATACCGCGGCCCAGTCGGCCAGGCCCGGGTCCACCGGGCGGTCGAACGCGAAGAGGCGCTTGCTCACGTCGCCGGTCGAGGTGATGACCACCACGGTCACCAGCTGGGGCTGCAGCAGCAGCACCTCGACGTGGCGCACCGTGGCCGATGCCACGGGCGGTCCGGTGACCACGCCGAGCAGGTCGGTGACCTCCGAGATCGCGTCGGCCAGTCGCCGCAGCGTCTGGTCCACCTCCACGTGCGCCACGTCGGTGCCGAGGGTGCGCTGCAGGTCGGTGCCCGTGGAGGGCAGCGGCTCGCGCGGCAGCAGCTCGTCCACGTAGTAGCGGTAGCCCGACTCGGTGGGCACGCGGCCCGCCGAGGTGTGCGGGTGGTCGAGGTAGCCCATCTCCTCGAGCCGGTGCAGTTCGTTGCGGATGGTCGACGAGGCCCAGTCGAGCCCGCCGCTGCCCGCGATGTGCTTGCTGCCCACCGGCTGGCCGCTCTCGATGTGGCGCCGCACGACCGCGCGCAGGATGTCCTCCTGCCGCGGGGTGAGCTGCGTGGTGGTGTCGGCGTCGTCGGTGCTCATGCGAAGTCCATGATCTGCTGCACCACGGCATTTTGAAGCAGTCGGCCGCGTCGCGTGAGGATGACGGTGCCATGGCGTCGCTCGAGCAGGCCGCGGGCCTCGAGCGCGTCGAGGGCGTCGGGGTGGTCGGGCGCCCCCGCCCACGCGATGTCGAGCGGCTCATCGAGGCGGGTTCCCAGCATCCAGCGCTCACGTCGCCGCGTGTCGGCGTCCACGGCCTCGCGCGTGCGGGGGGGCTCATCCCCAGCGGCGAGCGCCGCCATGTAGCGATCGAGCCCCGGGGCGTTGCGACGCCGCTCGCCGCCCAGCGTGCTCACCGCCCCCACGCCGATGCCCAGGTAGTCGCGGGCGTGCCAGTAGGCGAGGCTGTGCCGGCACTCACGCCCCGGCCGGGCGAAGTTCGCGAGCTCGTACCAGCGGTAGCCGGCGGCCTCGAGCCCCTGCACGGCCTGCTCGTAGAGGTCTGCGGCGAGGTCGTCGTCGGGCGGCGCATGGGGGCCGCGCGCGATCGCGCTGCCCTCCTTGAACTCCAGCTCGTACCACGACACGTGATCGGGATCCTGCGCGACCACCCATGCGAGGTCGTCGGCGAGGTCGGCCGTGGTCTGCCCGGGCACCGCCAGCATGAGGTCCATCGAGATCTCACCGATGCCCGCGTGGCGCAGCGCGCGCACGGCCCGCTCGGCATCCCCGGGGCGGGCGCGCCGGTCGAGCACCTCGAGCAGGTGCGGGCGCGACGACTGGGCGCCCAGCGACACCCGCGTCGCGCCCGCCTGCACCAGCGCATGGGCGAGGGCGTCGTCGATGGTCTCGGGGTTGGCCTCCACGGTCACCTCGGCACCCGGGGCGAGCATGGGGCGAATCGCGCCCAGGAGCGCGGCGAGGCGATCGGCCCCCATGAGGGTCGGCGTTCCCCCGCCCAGGTAGACGGTCTCGAGGGGTCCGAGCACCGCCCGCTCGCGCGCGAGCTCGGCCAGCACGGCACCCAGGTAGGCGTCGCGGGATTCCTCGCGCCCCACCTCCACCACGAACGCGCAGTAGCCGCACCGCGACGCGCAGAACGGCAGGTGCACGTACAGGTGCGCGACCCCCGCGGGATCGCCCCGGGTCACTGCCCCGATGCCCCGTCCAGCTGCAGCACGGCCAGGAAGGCCTCCTGCGGCACCTCGACGCTGCCGACGTGCTTCATGCGCTTCTTGCCCTCCTTCTGCTTCTCGAGGAGCTTGCGCTTGCGGCTGATGTCGCCGCCGTAGCACTTGGCCAGCACGTCCTTGCGCTTCGCCTTGACGGTCTCGCGGGCGATGATCTTGCCGCCGATCGCCGCCTGCACCGGCACCTCGAACATCTGGCGCGGGATGGTCTCCTTGAGCCGCTCCACGAGCCCCTTGCCGCGTGCGTACGCGCTGTCGCGGTGCACGATCATCGACAGGGCATCCACCGGCTCCCCGGCGAGGAGGATGTCCAGCTTCACCAGCGGGCTCTGGCGGTTGCCGATGGGCTCGTAGTCGAGCGATGCGTAGCCGCGCGTGCGCGACTTCAGCTGGTCGTAGAAGTCGAGCACGATCTCGGCCAGGGGCATGTCGTACACCACCTGCTGCCGGTTCTCGATGGGCATCATCGTCACGAACGCCCCGCGGCGCTCCTGGCACAGGCCCATCACGGCCCCCACGAAGTCCTGCGGCACCAGCATGGTGCACCGCACGTAGGGCTCCTCGATCTGCTCGATGTGGTTGGGGCTCGGGAGGTCCACCGGCGAGCGCACCTCGAGCAGGTCGCCCGAGGTGGTGGTGACCTCGTACTCCACGTTGGGCGTGGTGGTGATGAGGTCGAGGTCGTACTCGCGCTCGAGCCGCTCGCGGATGATGTCCATGTGCAGCAGGCCGAGGAACCCGCAGCGGAACCCGAAGCCGAGCGCCTGGGAGGTCTCGGGCTCCCACACCAGCGAGGCGTCGTTGAGCGACAGCTTCTCGAGGGCGTCGCGCAGGTCGGGGTAGTCGTCGGCGTCCACGGGGAAGAGGCCGCAGAACACCATGGGCTTGGCCTCGCGGTAGCCGGGAAGCGCCTCGGCCGCGGGGGCCGCGGCGAGGGTGAGGGTGTCGCCCACGCGCAGGTCCACGAGGCTCTTGAGGCCGGTGACGATGTATCCGCTCTCGCCGGCGCAGAGGCGCCCGATGGGGGTCATGGCGGGAGACATCACGCCGACCTCCTCGGCGTCGAAGTCCGACCCGGTGGCCATGGCGCGCACGCGCTGGCCGGCCGTGATCTCGCCGTCCACCACGCGGATGAACGCCACCACGCCGCGGTACTGGTCGTACACCGAGTCGAACACCAGGGCGCGCGACGGCGCGTCGGGGTCACCGGCGGGAGGCGGCACGCGGTTGACGATGGCCTCGAGGACGTCCTTCACGCCCTGGCCGGTCTTGGCCGAGATGCGCAGCACGTGCTCGGGGTCGTCGCCGATGAGGTCGGCGAGCGCCCGGGCATGCAGGTCGGGGTCGGCGGCCGGGAGGTCGATCTTGTTGAGCACCGGCACCAGTTCGAGGTCGCCCTCGATGGCCAGGTAGGCGTTGGCCAGCGTCTGGGCCTCGATGCCCTGGCTGGCATCCACCACCAGCAGCGCGCCCTCGCACGCGGCCAGGCTGCGCGACACCTCGTACGAGAAGTCCACATGGCCGGGGGTGTCGATGAGGTTGAGCTGGTAGGTCTCGCCGTCGTCGGCCGTGTACATCACCCGCACGGCCTGGGCCTTGATGGTGATGCCCCGCTCGCGCTCGAGGTCCATGGAGTCGAGCACCTGGTCGCGCATTTCGCGGTCGCTGATGGCTCCCGTGAGCTGCAGGATGCGATCCGCCAGCGTCGACTTGCCGTGGTCGATGTGGGCGATGATCGAGAAGTTGCGGATGTGCGACTGGTCCACGGGCGCGACCCTATCGCAGTCCGCGACGGCGGCTCAGCACCCTCAGTATCGCCGTCATCTCGGGCATGTTCATGGCGCGTGCCGCGGCGACGATCGCGAACACCGTGGCGGCGCCGGCGGCCCCCACCGAGATCAGCTGCGCGATGAGCGACGCCCCCAGGGCATCGTCGAGCACACGCCACACCAGCCACCCGAGCAGCCCCGCCACCACCGCGGCCCCGAGCGCCTGCACGAACCCCTCCGCGATGAACCGGCCGTCGAGGTCGCCCGTGCGCTTGCTGAGGTAGTACACGAGCGCGATGAACGTGACGAGGCTCGTGATGGACGTCGACAGGGGGATCCCGCCCACGCCCAGCGGCTTGTAGAGGATCGCGTTGAGCGCGGCGTTCACCACCACGCCGATGCCGGCGACGGTGGTGGGCAGCCACGGCTGCTGCAGGCTGAAGAACGCCCGGATGAGCAGCAGGCTCGCCCCGTTGAACACCAGCCCGATCGTGAAGAAGAACAGGGCCTCGGAGGTGATGAGCGTGGAGTAGGCGTCGAACGCGCCGCGCTGGTACACCAGCCGCACCACCGGCTCGGACAGCACCATGAGGAACGCCGATGCCGGCAGCAGCAGGAAGAAGATCTGACGCAGGCCCGACGCCACGGCGTCGCGCAGGCCGGGGAAGTCGCGGTTCGCCGCCATGCGCGAGATCGTGGGGAACAGCACGGTGGAGATCGCCACGCTGAACACGCCCTGAGGCAGGATGTACAGGCGGAATGCGGCGTCGATCGCGCGCGGGGCCTGGTCGCTCACGAGGGTGGCGAAGATGCCGTCCACCACCGCGTTGATGTTGATGAGCCCCAGGCCCACGGTGACCGGCAGCATGAGCAGCAGCACCCGCCGCACGAGCCGGTTGCCGAAGCCCAGCGAGATGGGGAACGGGCCGAGGTCCTTCAACTTGGGCAGCAGGTAGAGCAGCTGGGCCAGGGTGCCGGCGAGGATTCCCAGCGCGTAGATCCAGATGCGGTTGTCGGCGGGGGCGAACGGCGCGAACACGCCGAGGGCCACGATGATCACCGCGTTCCACAGCACCGGCACGAAGGCCGTGGGCGTGAACCGGCCCTCGGCCTGCAGCACGCCCGCCACGATTCCCGTGAGGCCCAGCAGGGGGACGATCGGGAACATCAGCTGCGCCAGCCACACCACCTGGTCCTGCAGCTGGGCGTCGAGCCCCGGCGCGAACAGCGGCATGAGCCACGGGGCGATGATGATCGCCACCACGGTGATGGCCCCGAGCCCCAGGGTCACCACGCTCGCGAGCGCCCCCACCAGGCGCTGGGCGTCGCGGTTGCGCCCCTCCTCCTGCAGCTGCGTGTAGATGGGCACCATCGCCGCCGAGATGGCGGAGTCGGCCACGAGGCTGCGCAGCAGGTTGGGCACCTGGAACGCGATCACGAACGCGTTGATGGCGCCGACGGTGCCGAAGAGGGCGGCGGCGAGGATCTCGCGCACGAGCCCTGCCACGCGGCTCACGGCCGTCCAGAACGAGAAAAGAGCGGTCGACCGTCCGAGCCCGCCGGTTCCCCGGCGGCGCCCTGCGGTTCCTGTATCGCTCACGCTCGCGGCGTCGCCTCGGTCATCCGTTGCTACGATACCCGGCCGACCTACCGCAATACGGAGAATCCCGCGTGGCCAACATCAAGCAGCAGAAGAAGCGCAACCGCCGATCCCTCAAGCAGAGGGACACCAACATCCGCTACCGCTCGACCGTGCGTAGCGGCATGAAGCGCCTCTCCACTGCCGCCGACTCCGGTGAGTCGATCACCCCCGAGCAGGCCGCCGAGATGATGAAGACCATCGACCGCGCGGCCGCCCGCGGTGCGATGCACAAGAACACCGCCGCCCGGCGCAAGGCGCGCGTCGCCCGCCTGGCCGCGAAGTCCGCAGCCTGACCTGACCCCCGTGCCCGCCCGGGGGCCTAGCGCCCCCGGCAGGCGCCGATGAGGTCGCGCACCCCGAGCTCGAGCACCATGCGCTCGCCATCGCCGCGCGAGCTTCCGAGGTCGGTGAGCGCCGACACGCGGAGGTCGAGCTCCAGGTCGGCGAGCCTCGCCACGCACCACTCGCCCGCGCCGGGCGCCACCGTGCGCGCGTGCTCCACGGCCTTCTGCGCCGGATAGCCCTTGAGCCCCGTGATGCGCTCGACGTCATCCTGCGTTGCCCCGGGCGCCTGGGCCACGGCGATGCCGCGGAAGTGGCGCGCGAGCATGCGCTGGATCACGACGGGGTCGGTGGTGTCGCTGCCGCCCGCAAGGTCGGCCAGAAGGTCCTGGGCCGCGCGTGAGTCGCCCGACACGATGAGGTCGCCCAGCAGGTAGGCCTTGGCCTCGGGGTCCACCACCACGAGGGCATCCACGTGGTCCCTGCCCACCGGGCCATCGCCGGCCGCCACCGCCAGCTTGGCCGCCTCGTTCGCCAGGTGGCCGGCGTCCGACCCCGCCCGCCCGGCGCGGCGCACCACCTCATCGGCCAGCGGGCCGCTGATCGTGCTGCCGCGCTTCTTCACCTCGCCCTGGATGAACTCGCGGAACCACTTCGCCCGCGCCTTCTCGTTGCCGCGCTTCTCGGGCGGCGGGCCGTAGGCAAGCAGCGCCCCCGCGGCCTCGACGGCCTTCTGCATGCGCGGGGTGGGGGCGCCCGCGGCCACCAGCGCCAGGCATGTGGTGGGCACCGGGTCATCGAGGTACTCGATGAGGGGCTCCACATCGGCGGCCTTCCACTCGTCGGCCCTGCGCACCAGCACAAGGCGGGTGCCGCCGAACGACATCGCCTCGCATGCGGCGCGCACCTCGGTGGCCGGCACCTCGGACCCCTCGAAGCGCTCGGCGGGCATGCCGCCCTCGCCCTCCACGCGCTTCACCAGCCGCTGCACCGCGAGGTCCACCTTGGCGCGGTCCTCGCCATGGATCCAGTAGACGGGCTTGAGCGGCTCCTTCGCGGACACGCGCCAAGGCTACCCGCGGGCCACGATGATGCCGTCGCCCTCGGGGCGCACGTCGATGTCGCCTCCCCGGTCGGTGCGCGCCACGCGCGCGCCCGCCGCGCCCAGGGCCGCCAGGGTGCCACCCCGCGGATGCCCATACGGGTTGCCCTCCCCCGCCGACACCATGGCCACGGATGGCCGCAGCCGCTCGAGCACGCCCGCCAGTCCCGGATCCTCCGACCCGTGATGCGGAACCTGCAGCACGTCCATGCGATCCAGGGCGATGCCCGACAGCGACGGGCTCTCGGCATCGCCGGGTATGAGCGCCGACAGCCCAGCGGCGCGTGCGGACACCACGAGGCACCGCTGGTTGGGCTCCGGTGACCTGGCCGCCTCGGGCGCAGGGCCGATCACCGCCGCCCGCCAGGCGCGCGTGCGAAGCGCCATGCCCGCCGCGCCCCACTCCACGGGCACCCCCGCCGCCGCGGCGCGGCGGGCGATGTCGCGCACCAGCGGGGCATCGCGGTCGGGTGCGGGCAGCACCACGCGCCCCACCGGCAGGCGGTCGAGCACGTCGGCCGCGCCACCGGCATGGTCGGCCGATCCGTGGCTCACCACCAGCACGCCCACCCACGGGGCATCCATGCGCTCGAGTGCGGCGATCACCGGCGCGGGATCCCCCGGGGGGCCGGCATCCACCAGCACCTCCACCTCGGCACCCCTGCGCAGGGCCACCGACGACCCCTGACCGACGTCGAGCATGCGGATGGCGGCACCCGGCGCCAGGGCCGGTGACCCACAGCCCGGGGCGAGCAGCACCACCAGCACCATGGCGGCGCCCGCCACGACGGCCACCCGCGCCGCTGCACCACGTGGCACGAACGCACGCGCAGGCCGCTGCTGGCGAGCCGCTGCCGTGCGCCGCACCGGCACCGCGGGCACCCGGCGAAGCCACCACCACAGCGCGGGGGGCGCGGCGGCCAGCAGCGCCAGGGGCACCGCACCCCAGGACGGAACCTGCTGCACGGCGCCCGGGATGGCCGCGGCCAGGCGCGCCACGGCCAGGATCACCCCGGCGCCGAGCGCTGCCACCCATGCCAGCAGCACGCCCAGCGGATGCCACAGGGCATTGCCGGCCACCCCCAGCATGGCGGCCACCACCACCGGTCCCGCCACGGGCACGGCCACGAGGTTGGCGAGCAGGCCGACCACCGAGATGCTCCCGAACCCGGCCGCCAGCACCGGCGCCGTGGCCAGCCCGGCCCCTGCCGACTGCCCCACCAGGTCGGCCACGCGGCCGGGCATGAGGCCCCGCAGCCACTCGCACACCGGCGGGGAGATCGCGAAGAGCCCGGCCACGGCGGCGAACGACAGCTGCAGGCCGGGATCGCCCACCGACAGGGGATCGAGCGCCAGCATGGCCGCCAGGGCAACCAGCAGCGCATTCCACGGCGCGCGCCGCCCGCCGCGGAGGTCGGCGGCCACGCCGATGGCCCCCATGAGGCCGGCGCGCATCACCGACGCACCGCCGTCGCAGGCCAGGCAGTACACCAGCATCGCCGCCCCCGCCGTGACCACGCGCCGGGTGCGCGCCATGCCCAGGGCCCCGAGCGCCGCCACCACCCCGATGCCGATCACCGCCACGTTCTGGCCGCTCACGGCCAGCAGGTGCCACAGCCCGGCGTCGCGCATGCTGGTGGCGGCGTCATCTGACAGCCCATCGCCACCCCCGAGGGCCATGCCGCGCACCATTGCCCGGCGGTCGCCCGACAGGCCCGCGGCCACATTGCGCTGGGCCCAGCGGCGCAGGGCGTCGCGCATGCCCGCCGCACCCGCGCGCCACCCCACGGCAGCCCACCGCGTGGCCCGGATGCGTGCCGACACCCCCTGCCGCCGCACCCACCGCACCCACCATGCCGGCGACCCGGCGCGTGACGCCGGTGCCGTCGACCCGCTCACCCGCACCACGGCACCCACCTGCGGGGGCGCCACGGCCCGCGGCAGGTCCATCAGCAACGCCGTGCCCACGGGCGGCGCCCCCGGCCCGGTCATGCTCCCGGCCTGCACCCGCATGCGGGTTCCGCGCGGCGTGGCGGACGGCAGGGTGGTGACCGTCACGATGCCCGTGGCCGCGCCGAACCGGTGCACCGGTACGGGCGCCGTGGCGGCCACGCGTGCCGATGCCCACGCCGCACCGCCAAGCCCGCAACCGGTGCACAGCAGCGCAATCGCGAGGGTGGCGGCACCGCTGCGACGCGATGCCCTCACCGCCACCACCGCACCGACGAGCGACGCGCACGAGAGCACCGCCAGCGGAACCACCGGCAGCACCTGTGATCCCACGACCAGGCCCGCCACCAGGGCCGCCGGCACCGCCAGCGGCACGTGGCGGATCACGGCGTGAGGTGCGGCCGCAGGGCCTCCATGCGGGCCGGTCCGATGCCCGGCACCTGATCGAGCCCGTCCACCGACGAGAAGCCCCCGTGCGAATCGCGCCACGCGATGATGCGCGCGGCCAGCGCCGGGCCCACGCCGTCGAGCGCCTCGAGGTCGGCGGCCGTGGCCGACGCCAGGCTCACGGGGCCGCCCCCGGCACCCGGCCCCCCGCCGGCCGTGGCCGCCGCTGCCCCCGGCGCGCCCGCGCGTGGCCGCGCGGGGATCACCACCTGCTGGCCGTCGGCCACCAGGGCGGCCAGGTTGAGCCGCGAGAGGTCGGCATCACGCGTGGGGCCACCCGCGATGCGCACGGCCTGGATCACCCGCGCGTCGCCCCCCACCCGGTAGACACCGGGCCTGCGCACGGCACCGGCCACGTGCACCAGGGTGACCTTCGGCATGTCGGGCGCACGGCTCACCCGTGCGGCGGGGGCGGTCGACCCCCGATCGCCCCCGCCGCCCATGGACCTCCACGCCATCACCGCCAGCACGAGGGCGATGAGCCCGTACACCCACCCCGACCTGCGGAGCCATGGCAAGAGGCGGTCCATGGGGGCACCGTATGCACCGCCCCATCACGCGTGGCGCGCGGCGCGTGACGGCCCACGCGCGCAGGCGTTACTTCCCGCCCACCACCACGCTCACCAGCGTGCCGGGCACCACGATGGTGCGCACGGGATCCGCTCCACCAGTGGCCGCAGTGCGCGTTGCCGCTAGCTGCGGCAGCCCAGGCCCACGAGCACGGCGACGATGCCGGGGTCGCGCCGGCTGTCGCGGCAGTTGATCGCCTGCCTGAAGTCCGAGCCCGTCAGGTTCGCGTATCTGAAGTACGCACCACTCACGTTCGCACGGACCAGGCTTGCGCGCGTCAGGTTCGCGCCCCGCAACATCGCGTTATGCAGGTTGGCATTCATCAATCTCGCGCCCGTCATGTCCACGTGTTGCAGGTGCGCGCTGTGGGCGTGAAGGCGATACGCCCACACGTTCGTCATGTTCCCGCCGTTGAGATGCGCGCTGTGCACGTTCGTTCGACGCAGGTCAGCACCCCTCAGGTCGACGAACTCGATAAACGAGAGGGTCATATTCGCGTCGCTCAGGTTCGCACGGGCCATGACCGCGTATCGCCCACGCAGGTTTCTCAGATCCGCGCCGCTCAGGTTCGCGTCACTCAGGTTCACGCGCCTCACGCGCGCCGCGGCCAGGTCCGCGCCACTCAGGTTTGCGCCGCTCAGGTTCGCGTACTGCAGGTCCGCGCCCCTGAGGTCCGCGCCCCTGAGGTCCGCGCCACTCAGGTCCACGCCACTCAGGTTCGCGCCGGCGCAGTTGGCGTTTGGGCCTACGTCGCAGCCATTGATGGTGTGCGCCTGCGCGGGGCCGGCCAGGAACGCGGCGGTCAGGAGAGGTAGGGCGAGAAGTTCACTGACCGGCCGCATCGCACGAGGGTACCGGTTCCTCGCAGGCCATCTGCAGTCGCGTGGCGACCCCGCCCGGCAAGAAGGTGGGTGGGCTGGAACTGCGGGGCGCACGGGCCGCGACACCCGGCGCGCGGAACCGCTACTTCCCGCCCACCACCACGTTGACCAGCTTGCCGGGCACCACGATCGTGCGCC
>JAFMJQ010000015.1 GCA_017853415.1 Thermoleophilia bacterium
AGCGGATGAAGGGACTCGAACCCTCGACCTTCTGCATGGCAAGCAGACGCTCTAGCCAACTGAGCTACATCCGCGAAGCGGCGTGGAGACTAGCAGGCCTCCCGCCACGGGTCGGTGTCCACCGAGGTGAACCGCACCTGCACGCCGGGGGGCGCGAGGGCCTCTGCGAGCCGGGGGGTCCACGCCGCCAGGGCGTGCTGCTCCACCACGCCGTGGGGCACGTTCACCAGGCCCATTCCCTCCGCGGCATCGGCGTCGTGGTACTTGAGGTCGCCGGTCACGTAGGCATGGGCGCCTGCCTCGCGGGCGGCGTCCACGAGCGACCCGCCTGATCCGGTGCACACCGCCACGCGGGTGACGGGAAGGTCGGGATCGCCGGCCATTCCGGTGTTCACCCCCGCGGGTCGGTAGGCCGCCACCGCGGCGGCGGAGAGCGCCCCCAGCGTGGTGGGGGCCACCTCGCCCACGCGGCCCAGGCCCACCGCGGGATCGATGGGGTCGGGGATGAGCGGCGTGGTTGCGGTGATGCCGAGCACGGCGGCCATCTGGTCGTTCAGCCCTCCGGCCGCGGAGTCGAGGTTGGTGTGCGCCGCCACCACGGCGATGCGCTCCTCTGCGGCCCGCAGCACGAGTGCACCGGCGGTGCGGGCGTCGGTGACCGCCGACATCGCCGGGAATATCGGCGGATGGTGCACCAGCACCAGGTCGGCGCCCTCTGCCGCGGCCTCGTCGAGCACGGCCGCGCGCAGGTCGAGCGCCACGATCACGCGGGTGACGGGCCGGTCGCGTCGGCCCACCATGAGGCCCACGTTGTCCCAGTCCTCGGCCAGGCGCGCGGGGGCCAGGGCATCGAGCGCCGCGAGGAACTCCCCGGTGTTCACTGCCGCTTCCCGGGCTGGAAGAAGCGCAGCATCACCATGCAGTCCACCGCGGCCAGCACCCCCAGCACGCCGAGCACGATGAGGGTTCCCGGTGTGAGGCTTCCCTGCTGGTCGAGGATGATCCCGATGGCGATGCCGCCGATGAACCAGATGAGGGCGCGCCCGAAACGGCCGATGTAGAGATGGCCGAGCCCCGGTATGACGAGGCTGAGGATCACCGCGATGGTCACCGAGCGGCCACCGGGACGACGCCCCGGACGTCGGACGGGATCGGGGCTCACGCGGCGTACACGTGGCGCTCGCGGGCCCACTCCACGGGTCCGCCGAACGCCTCGCGGGCGATCTCCACCGACCCCTCGCGATCGGTGCCCGACTCGCCGTGCACGAGCAGCAGTCGCTTGGCGCCCGCCGCGCGGGCGATCTCCCCGGCCTCGCGGGCGTTCAGGTGCATGACGTCGGCCGGGACGTCCTGCGTGCCGAAGGTCGACTCGACCACCAGGATGTCGGTGTCCCGGGCGAGGGCGGGCAGGGCGTCGTTCACCCGGCAGTCGGCGCCGTAGGTGATCGACCTGCCACCGTGCTCCACGCGAAGCGCGTGGGTGGGCGGCAGGTGCGGCACCTCCGCATGGGTGATCACCAGGTCGCCGATCTCGAGGATTCCGGAGCCCGCCGGCAGGTCGAACGCCGTGATGCCCGCCCAGGACTCGCCGCCCGCGATGCCCTCCAGGCGATCCATCAGCCCGGGCGGCGCGTGCACGTGCAGCGGGTGCCCGATGCCGGGCCCGTGCGCCATGTACACCCGCGCCGCCAGGAGGTCGGACAGGTGGTCGGGGTGCAGGTGCGTGATCACCACCGCGTCGAGGTGCACCGGATCGACGAGGGCGAGCAGCCGGTTGAACGTGCCCGAGCCCATGTCGAGCATCACCGACGTGCCACCGCCCCGCACGAGGTATCCCGCCTGCGCCTGATCGGGCAGCCCGAATGCCGCGCCGGTGCCAAGGGGAATGAGCTCGAGTGTCGCGGACACGCGCGGCATGGTATACCGACCCCATGGCACGTCCCCTCATGGCCCTGACCGCCCTCATCGCCGCCGCCGCGCTCGTGGCCGGATGCGGTGGTGGTGGCACCGACATGACCCAGGGGATGAGCGCCGAGCAGGTGCTCGCCGAGAGCGCCAAGCGCACCGAGGCGCTCACCTCGTATCGCTTCGGGGTGGACGTGAAGGCCACGGCGAAGGTCGACGCCGGTGGCGCCCTGGGCGGGCTGCTGGCCAACCCCATCGACATCAGCGGGGAGGGCGGCGCCAAGGACCCGGGCGACTTCACCCTCGACCTCACGGCGAACCTCGGGCCCGGGCCGATCCAGGCGAACGTCATCAAGGTGGGCGACGCGCTCTACCTCACCGTGCTGGGCCAGGCGATCAAGCTCGACGTCGACGCCGCGACCGTGGCATCGCTCGACGCCACCAAGCTGGCCCCCGCGATCGCCGGGTGGATCACCAACCCGACGACGGTGGGCACCGAGGACCTCGACGGCGTGCCGGTGGTGCACATCCGCGGCAGGGTGGACGAGACGGCGCTGGCCGAGGACATCGGCGGGCTCACCGACGGCCTGGGCGCACGGGGTGCGGTGAAGCCCGGCGCGGCGGGATCGACCGGCGACCTCGAGACCGGGGTGGTGGACGTCTGGGTGGGGCAGGACGACCTGCTCATCCACAAGGTCACCGCCGACGTGGTGTCGAAGGATCCCCTCGCCGCCGCCACGGCCGTGAAGGCCATCGACCTCAAGGTGAGCGCCACCGTCTCGGACTTCAACGCCCCCGTCGAGGTGACGGCCCCGTCGGGCGCCCGTTCGGTGGACCTCGACTCGATCGCCGGCCTCCTCGGGGGCTGACCCATGCGCTTCGGTGCCTTCCTCGCGCCGTTCCATGACCCGCGCGAGAACCCCACGCTCGCCCTGGAGCGTGACCTCGACCTGATCGTGCTCATGGACCGCCTGGGCTTCGACGAGGTCTGGGTGGGCGAGCACCACACCACAGGGTGGGAGTACATCGCCGCGCCCGAGATCTTCCTCGCCGTGGCGGCCGAGCGCACGAAGCACATCCGCCTTGGCACGGGTGCGGTGAGCCTCACCTACCACCACCCCCTCATGGTGGCCGACCGCATCGTGCTGCTCGACCACCTCACCCGTGGGCGCGTGAACCTGGGGGTGGGTCCCGGCGGGCACCTGTCCGACGCCGCGATGCTTGGCATTCCCGCGGCAGAGATACGCGACCGCATGGAGCAGTCGCTCGAGGTGATCATCCACCTGCTCACCAGCACCGAGCCCATCACGGCATCGGGGCCCGGCTGGGAACTGCACGACGCCGTGCTGCAGTTGCGCCCCTACCAGCGGCCGCATCCCCCGCTGGGCATCCCCAGCCTCGAGTCGCCGTTCGGCATGGCGCTGGCCGGGCGGGTCGGTGCGGCGCCCCTCTCGCTGTTCTTCGGCGCATCCGACCTGGCCGCCCAGTGGGCCATCACCGAGCAGGCCGCCGAGCGTGCCGGGCGCACGGCGTCGCGCGACGACTGGCGCATCGTGGTGCCGGTGCACCTCGCCGACACCCGCGAGCAGGCCGTCGAGGAGGTCCGCGCGGGAGGCGGCGAGTGGATGTTCGAGTACGTGCAGGCGCTCACCGGGCGGCCCGCGCCCGTGCCCGGCCCCAAGCACCTCGCCGTGGACCAGATGATCGAGGCCGGATCGTGGGTGATCGGCACGCCGGACGACCTCATCGCGTTCATCCGGGGGCTCGAGGACCGCACCGGCGGGTTCGGCACGTTCCTCGCGTGGGGGCATGAGTGGGCCGGCCCCGAGGCCACGCGCCGGTCATACGAGCTGCTCGCGCGGTTCGTGATGCCCGAGCTTCAGGGGTCACTCGACGGCCTGAGGGCATCGGGCGACGTCGCCCGGGCGAAGGCCTCGCACCTGCACGAGCAGCGCGTGGCGGGGGTCGAGGCGGCGCGCGAGAAGGCCGCGCAGGACGCCCCGGACCCCCGGGCCGCCGCCACCTGACCCGCGTTGCCGGGGTGGCGGCCGATCCCCCCGGAGAGCCACCGGGCCGGTGATACGTTCGGCGCGTGACCTACGCACGTGCGCGACTGCTGGTGGGAATCACCGGGGTGGGCATCTGGGTGGTCGCCGCGGTGGCCTTCCTCGCGGCGGACGGGCCATCGGTGCTCCCGGGCCCGGACGCCACCTTCAGCGACCAGGCGGCCGCCCTCGCCGCGGTGCTCGGGGTGTACGTGCTGGTGAGCCTGCCGTTCGATGCGCTCGGCGGGTACATCCTGCCCCGGCGCTTCGGGCGCTCGTGCCCCGACCGTGATGCCTACGTGCTCGGCTGGGCACGCGGGGTGCTGGTGCAGGCGATCGCCATGGCACTGGCCGTGCTCGCCGTGGTCGCGGCCGGACGCGCGGGCGGCACGGGCGCGGCGATTGCGGTGGTGGCCGCGATTGCGATGCTCATCGGCGTGGCCCGCATGCCGATCGCGCGCATGGTGGCCGACCTCGGGCCGTCCCGCGTCGACCCCGCGCATGCAGGCGTGGTGCTGGTGGACGCCACCGACCCGGGCTTCACCGGCGGGGTCGCCGGCCTCGGGGGCCGCGTGATGATGCCGTCGTCATGGACCCAGGCGCTCGGGCAGGACCTCGAGGTGGAGGTCGCGCGCCGCCGCGCCGTGGCCGGCGCCCCCTACTGGCTCGGCCTGCTGCTGGCGGCCGCGTGGACCGTCGGGGGCGTGGCCATCGCCATCGCCCTTCCCGGCGGGGGCGTGCAGTCGGTGGGGCAGGTGGCCGCCGTCGGGGCGTGGTTCACCCTCTGGTCGTTCCTCGGCCTGCTCGTGCTGCCATCGGTGAGCCGACCGGGGGTGATGGCGGCCGATGCGGCGGCCGCCGTGGCCTACCCCGCCGATCGCGTGGCCGCGGTGATCCGCGTGCTCGATGGCCTGCAGGACGACGAGCCCGAGCGTCCCGACGTGGTCGAGGTGGTCTTCCACCCCATCCCCTCGGCCGACCGGCGCATCGCCCGGCTCGATCCCCCGCGCCCCGGGCTGCGCCCGTGGCACGTGGCCCGCATGGCCCTGCCGATGTCGTGGTGCATGCTCGGCCTGCTGGGGCGCGCCGTGCATTGCAACGCGGGCCGTCCCGAGCTGTGGGTGCTGCTGCCCGCAGACTGACCGGGCGTCAGCCGGTGCGGGGCAGGGTGCGCGGGCGGTTGATGGCGCGCGACGTGCCGCCGACCGGCGTGAAGGTGGTGCGCACCGACACCCGCACGCGCACCTGTTGGCGAAGCGCCCGCGTGCGGGCGTTCAGCGTGCACGACACCCTCAGCGTGGTGGCCCGACGGGCGCTTCGACGCACCGAGCATGCGGTGCCCTTCATGCCCTTGGCAGTGCGGCGCGCCACCACCGTGATGCGACCCGGCCCAGGCACCCGCACCGACTCCTGCAGGGTGCGGGTGGTCACCCGCACCTTCCGCACGGTGAAGCGGTTGTCCGGCACGAACGTGGCGGTGACCGACCGCGCAGCGCCCATCGGCACGGCGCAGGTGGGCGACGCACCGGAGCAGGCACCGCTCCAGCGCGTGAACACCGACCCGGGACTCGGGTCGGCCGTGAGGGTCACCACCGCGCCCGACGTGAACGCCTGGCTGCAATCGGTGCTGCAGGCGATGCCGGCCGGCGACGACGTCACCCGCCCATGTCCGGTGCCGGCCAGCTGCACCGACAGCACGGGGCTTCCCGCGGGCGCGGTGGCGAACGACGCCGCCACGGTGCGCGCCTGCGTCATGCTCACGGTGCACGACCCCGTGCCCGAGCAGGCGCCCTGCCAGCCGGTGAACACGGCGCCCTCGGCGGGCGTGGGAACCAGCGTCACCACCGCGCCCGACGCGAACGACTGGCGGCAGTCGGTGCCGCAGGCGATTCCCGCGGGGGACGACGTCACGGTGCCGGGCCCGCTGGTGGACACCGTGAGCACCGGACTGTTCACCGGCAGCGCCGCGAACGTGGCCTGCACCGTGACCGGGGCCACCACGAAGGCGGTGCACCCGGCGAGCCCGCTGCATGCGCCCCCCCACCCGGTGAATCGCGCGGTATCGGCGGGGGTCGCCGTCAACTGCACCGTGGTGGCCTCGGGGTAGGCCTCGGCGCAGTCCGTGCCGCACGAGAGTCCGGCGGGCGACGACGTCACCGTGCCGGCACCGGATCGGCTCACCTGCAGGCGGTACTGGCTCACGGCCACGCTGCCGGGGCCGTAGGCACGGGAACTCGGGGCGTTCACGAACGACTGGTCCACCGGCGAGCCGTCGAGGGCCGCGCGCCCCAGGGCATTGGTGGTGTAGAGCGTCCAGTAGAGGTACTGGCCGCTGATCGACAGCCCATTCGGCAGTGACCCCGTCGGGCCGGCCGTGACGAACGATCCATTGACGCCCGTGCCATCGATGCGGGCGCGCCCGATGGTCGGTGCCCCCGCCGAGTTGGTCCAGTAGATGAATGCATCATTGGCCACCACCGTGGCGGGCGAGCGCACTCCCGAGCCGGTGATCCAGTCCTGGTCCACGCCGGTGCCGTCGAGGTTGGCGCGCCCGATGCTCGAGGCCCCCGAGAAGCTGCCGTTCCCCCAGTAGATGTAGGTCTCGTCGGTCCACACCGTGGCGGCGGATCGCGTGCCCGCGATGAACCCCTGGTTCACCGCCGACCCATCGATGCGTGCGCGGCCGATGGTGTTCGACCCGCTGTTGGCCCAGTAGATGTAGCCGTCGTCATCCACGCTGACGTCCGCCGGACGCGAGGCGCCCTGGATGAGGGCGGGCACGACGTCCGTGCCGTCCAGGTCGGCCCTCGAGATGGTGCCGGCGTCGACGTTGGTCCAGTACACCTGCGTGGGTGACACGTAGAGGCCGTAGGGGTTCCCGCTCGCGGGGATGAAGTTGCTGACCATCCCGGCCCCGCTGAGCGACGCCCGGCCGACCGACCATGGGGTGGCGCTCTCGATGTTGGTCCACCAGAGGTTGCCGGCCTGCGCGGTGCCGGTGGCGGCCAGGACGAGGGCGATGGCCGCGACGACGCTGCGGACGAGGCGGGGAATCGCCCTAGCCAAGCGAGTCGACCACGCGCACGTTGCGGGTGTCGAAGTCGTCCTCGCCCCACGGGGCATCGAGGAAGGCCTCGGTGGTCTCCACCGCGATGGCCGGCGAGGTGGCGCGCATGCTCATCACCAGCACGTTCGCGTGGTTGTACTTGCGGGCCAGGCGGGCGGTCTCGGCGTCGCCGCACAGCGCGGCGCGGGCGCCTCGCACCTTGTTGGCCGCGATGCACGCCCCGGTGCCGCTCCAGCAGAAGAGCACCGCCGCGTCGGCGTCGCCCTCGGTGACCGCCCGCGCCGTGGCCGCGCTGGCCTCGGCCCACTCGGTGTCGTCACCCTCCACCAGCGGGCCGATCAGCGCGACCTCATGCCCCTGCTGCCTGAGCCACTCCACCACCGCGTCGGTGACGGGCTGGCGCATGTCCGATCCCACGGCGATCCGCACGGCGCTACCCCCCGTCAGAACTCGCACGGCGCCGAGGCCGTGCGCGTGCCGTCGGGGCAGGTCGTGTCCTTCCACACCGCGCCCGTGAAGTCCGTATCCAGCACGTGGGCCCCGGTCAGGTCCACGTCGGTGAGGTCCGCGCCCGCGAGCGAGGCCTCATCCAGCTCCACGCCCCTCATGTTGCTGCCCCGGAGAGTGGCGTCCACCAGGGTGGCGCCGAAGAAGTTGGCCCCGTGCAGGTCCGTCCTCTGCACACGGGCACCGTTGAGATTCGCCCTGCGGAAGTTGGCCGTGGACATGTACGCATCGTCGATGATTGAGTCCACGAGGTTCGCCTGGCGGAAGTTCGCGCCGACGAACGACCCCTCGGACAGCTCGACGCCCGTGAAGTTGCCCTTGTGGAGGTCGGCACCGTCACAACTCGCGAAGCAGGCGGGACGCCCTTGCGCTGCGGCGCGCGAGACGGTGGACTCCGATGCGCCGGTTGACCCGGACCCCCCGCATCCGGCCGCGACCACCAGGGCGGCGAGTGCGAGGCCGGCGGCGGCGGCGCGTGTTGGGTATGTCATGGGCCGGGTGTCCTCTCAGCGGGTGGTTGGACACGACTGTAGCCACGGGGTGCCGCTACGTTCCCGCCCATGATCGTTCGCGGAGGCACATTCGGACCGGTGGCCACAAACACCTACGTGGTGGCCGACAGGGAGGGCGGCAGCGCGCTCATCGTCGACCCGGCGGCGGGCAGCAGCCGCTGGGTGGCCGAGACACTGGTGGCGCTCGGCGTGCAGCCAGTGGCCGTGCTCGACACCCACGGCCACTGGGACCACGTGGTGGAGAACCACGTGTGGGACGAGCAGGGCATCCCCGTGTGGATCGGCCGCGGTGACGAGGACTGGCTCGCGGCGCCCGCGCCGTTCAACCCGGCGCTCTTCGGCAACCCGCCCCCCACGCCCGGCGTCACGCCCGCGGCCATCCTCGAGGACGGCGACACCATCACCTGCGGCGACCTCACCCTGCAGATCATGGCCACGCCCGGGCACTCCCCCGGCTGCCAGGTGGCCTACGACGCCGACTCGGGACAGGCCATGGTGGGAGACCTCATCTTCGCCATGGGCATCGGCCGCACGGACTTCCCCGGCAGCAACCACGAGGACATGGTGCGCTCGCTCACGCGGATTCTCGATGAGCTCCCCGGCGACACCATCATCTACCCCGGCCACGACCGCTGGGGCGTCACGCTGGCCCAGGCCGAGCCCTACGCGCGCATGTTCATGTAGGCGCCCATTCGATTCAGGGAGCGAAGTGGCAGACCAGGTAACACGCGAAGGCGTCATCGCGGCGCTCGACCAGGTGCTCGACCCCGAGCTGCACCGCAGCATCGTGGCGCTGGGGATGGTGGGCTCCGTCGAGGTCGACGGCGCCCGCGTGGCCATCACCATCAAGCTCACCGTGGCGGGGTGCCCGCTGAAGGCCGAGATCCAGCGGCGCGTGAGCGAGGCCGTGGCCGTGCTGCCGGGCGTGGAGGGCGTGCAGGTGGGCCTCGACACCATGACCGACGAGGAGCGTGCGGGCGTGCGCGAGTCGATCATCGGCGGCCCGCGCAAGGACAGCCCGTTCACGGCCGAGTCGCGCACCAAGGTGATCCTGGTGGCGTCGGGCAAGGGCGGCGTGGGCAAGTCGAGCATCACGTGCAACCTCGCGGTGGCCATGGCCGCGGCCGGCCACACCGTGGGCCTGCTCGATGCCGACGTCTACGGATACTCCATTCCCCGCATGATGGGCGCCACGCAGCAGCCCGTGATGCTCGACGACCTCATCATCCCGGTCGAGAGCCACGGCGTGCGGCTCATGAGCATCGGGTTCATGACGGCCGACGACAACCCGGTGATCTGGCGCGGCCCCATGCTGCACAAGGCGCTCACGTCGTTCGTGACCGAGGTCTTCTGGGACGAGCCCGACGTGCTGCTGGTTGACCTCCCCCCGGGAACCGGCGATGTGTCGCTCTCGCTCGCCCAGTTGCTTCCGGCCGCGCAGGTGCTGGTGGTCACCACGCCGCAGCTCACGGCCCAGCGGGTGGCGCGCCGCGCCGCGGCCATGGCCGACCGGGTGGAGCTGCCGGTGATCGGCGTGGTCGAGAACATGTCGTGGTTCGTGGCGCCCGACACCGGCGCGCGCTACGAGGTGTTCTCGGGCGGGGGCGGCGCGGCGCTTGCCGCGGACCTCGGCGTGCCGCTCATCGGCCAGGTGCCGCTGGAGTCGGACGTCGCGCGCGCGGGCGACGAGGGGCTGCCCGTGGTGGCCGCCCGGCCCGACAGCCCGGCGGGCCAGGCCCTGGCCCAGATCGCCCGCACCGTGGCCGAGGCCACGGGCGTGCCGCAGGCCCCGGGCGTCCCCCTCGCCGCCGGGTAGACTTCCCGGCGTTCGGTGGACGCTCCCGCGTCCGCAAATCGATCGCCTGAGGAGACTCCGTTGGCCTACGTCATCACCGAGCCCTGCATCGGCACCAAGGACACCTCCTGCGCGGACGTGTGCCCTGTCGACTGCATCCACCCCGCCCCGGGTGAGGAGAACGCCGACACGGCAACGATGCTCTACATCGACCCGTCGGAGTGCATCGACTGCGACGCCTGCGTCGAGGCCTGCCCGGTGGACGCCACCATGGCCGAGGACGACGTCCCCGCCCAGTGGGAGGCCTTCAAGGAGATCAACCGCGCCTACTTCGAGCAGGGCCACGAGGCCGGCGAGGCGATGGTGCAGGAGTTCCTGGCGTCACGCGGCTGAGCCGCATCGCATAGCCGGTACCGCGAGGGGCGCCGTGCGGCGCCCCTCGTCGTTGGGGCCGGGGACCGTCACTCAGGATTGAGGCGGAGTAGCGTTACGCCCTGCCACCTCGACACGGAGCCCCCATGCCGCCGTCCCGTCCCCGCCTCACCTACGCCAACGTGATGTCCACGCTCGCCGTGGCCATCCTGGTGGCCGGTGGCGTCGGCTACGCCGCCGTCACCCTGCCTGCGAACAGCGTGGGCACCAAGCAGATCAAGAAGAACGCCGTCACCGGGGCAAAGGTGAAGGACGGATCGCTCGCCGCCGCCGACCTCAGCGCCGCCGCCCGGGCGTCACTGAAGGGCCAGGCGGGCGCCGCGGGGGCACCCGGCGCCACGGGGGCGGCAGGGCCCACGGGGGCCACCGGCGCCGCGGGGGCACCCGGCGCGCAGGGCGTGCCCGGTCCCACCGCCTCGGCGTACGCCACCACCAGCATCGACACGGTCCTCACCCCGGGCGGCGGGTTCGCCACCACCATCCGGTTGACCACGGCCGGCACCACCACCGGGTCGCTGGTACTCGACGAGGCCATGCGGGTGTTCATCCTCGCGGAGGTCACCATGTCGAAGGGCACCGGGGTGGCGGCCACGGTTGGCAACGCGGAATGCCGAGCCCGGTGGGCATCGGTGGGCGGCTCCTTCTCCGCGCTCACGCCGTCCCCGTCGGTGACCTTCCCGGACCTGCCCGCTGGGACGGCGGGCTGGGGCGTGGTGCCGGTGAACACCCGCGCCGAGCTCGCAGCCGGCACCTACGACTTCGACATCCAGTGCAGCGCCAGCAACACCGCGGCCCTCGGCACGGCCCAGTTGACGGCCACGGACATGGCGCTCAGCATCATCGCGGCCGCGCAGTAGCCCGCGCCGGCCGGGGCGCGGTCAGTTGAGGCGCGCGCTCCGGATGTCGTCCAGCACCGACTCCGCCACGCGCAGGGCCAGCGACGGCGGGGTGGTGGTGAGCAGCGAGCCGAGGAGGGCCTCGGCCTCATCGGGGCGTCCGAGTTCCACGAGCACCTCGGCCATGCGCACGCGCGGCGCGGGGTCCTCGGGGTTCACGAGCGCCAGCAACTCGCAGCACCAGAGCACGTCGTTGGGTCGGCTGCGCCGTCGGTAGCTGCCCTCGAGGTTGAGCAGCATGCGGGTGACCGTCACCTGGGCGTGCACCGGCGCGAGGTGGCCCGGCTCGAGATCGGCTCCGGCCGCGTCATGCACGATGCCCGCGAGCTCCTCCACCGAGCGAGTCACCCAGCCGTGGAAGGGATCGACGTACCGCACGCGGCCGCCCGCGAGCTCGGCCACGATGTAGTGGCCCGGTGCGGCGATGCCCACGATCTGGGCGCCGGTGCGGCGCCCGATGGATATCGCCAGGGCCGACAGCGCGATGGGCAGGCCGCGGCGGCGGCGGATCACCTGGTCGAGGAACGAGTTGCGGGGATCATCGTAGGTCTGGGCGTCGCCCGAGTAGCCCTCCTGCCTGAGCAGCTCGAACACCGCCTGGGCGTCGTCCGGCCCCGCGAGGTCGGCAAGGCGATCCACCTCGGCGAGCCAGCGCGCGGGATCCACCCCCATGCGCCCCTCCGCGGCGATGAGCAGGTTGGCCTCGGCCAGGTCGGGGTCGCCCGAGCGCATCACCTCGGCCAGGCGGGCGCGGTTCTCCATGCTCACGGCGCCGCCCGCCTCATCGAGGTGCGTCCCCCAGCATGTCGGCCTGTGCCTCCTGCAGCGCCATGCGGCACAGCGACAGCGCCGCCTGCCGCACGGCCTCGCGATCCGGCTCGCCGCGCACCATGGCCGCGGCGTGGGTGAGCAGCGGGCCCGCGGGCATGCCCTCGGCTGCCCGCGCGGCCTGCGCCAGCAGCGGTCCCGCCACGGTGTCGCGACGCACCAGGGCCATCTCGGCCTGGGCGGCAAGCGTGACCACGCGCAGGGCATCGGGTGCGCTCACGACGCGCCCCCGAGCAGCCGCATGATGTTGCCGCCCAGCACTCCGCGCACGGCCGTGGCGTCCCACCCGGCCACGCGGGCTGCCGCGCCAACCAGGTGCAGCGCCTGCGCGTGGTCCCCGTAGGGCCGATCGGTGCCGAACACGATGCGCTCAGGTGGCAGCGACACCAGGTCGGGAAGCGCGGCGATGGAGGTGTCGAAGACCACATCGGGGTATGCGGCCGCCAGCACGGCGAGCGCACGGTGATCGCCCCGCCCCCCATGCGCGAGGATCAGCCGGGCGTCGGGAACCCGCTCGAGCAGTGCGGTGAAGGCCGGCCCCAGCGCCCGGGCGCCGAACCCCGCGTGGAAGAGCACGGGCCAGCCGAGGTCGGTCGCCCGGCGCACGACGGCCACGCACTCGTCGCCCTCGGGCGCGAACCGCTGTGCCACCGGGTGCAGCTTGAGGCCGCGCGCCCCGCCCGCCTGCGCCTCGTCCATCGCCGCCTCGGCACCCACCGCGGGGTCGACCCGGCAGAACGGGATGATGCGCGACGGGTGCGCGCCGGCGGCCTTCAGCACCCGCCCGTTGGACTCGCGGAAGTCGCCCCCGGGGCCGGGCTCGTCGGCCGGGAACGCCACGGCACGGTCGATTCCATTGGCATCGAGATCGGCCACGAGGTCGGCGGCCGACAGCTTGTGGCCATCGCGATCGACCCCCAGGTGCACGTGGGCATCCACCACGAGGGTGCCCTCGGGCACCACCACCGAGCGCCGCGCCCATTCCTCGATTCCCGCCAGGGCATCGACGTCGGCTCCCGCCGATCGCAGCACCGAGGCGTCCTGTCCGAGCAGGCGCCCGCTCAATGCGTGCGCGCCTCGAAGCTCTCGATGGCGGCGCGCCAGGCCTCGGGCATCGGGGTGGCGCCCCCGCCCTCCCACGACCGCACGCCCACCACCACGGCCCGTGCGTCCGCCACGTGGGTGGCGCCGCTGGCGTCGATGCGCTCGAGCCGCACCTCCATGGTGTGGCTGGTGGTGCCGATGGCGCTCACGCGCACGAAGGCCTCCACCTCGTCGTCGAACCGCAGGGGTGCGAGGTACTCCACGGCCATCGAGCGGATCATGAACTGGTGGCCGTCCCCGCCCACCAGCGGCAGGCCGGCGGCGCGCCGGTACTCGATGGCGGCCCGCTCGAGGAAGCGCCCGTACGAGCCGAAGTACACGACCCCGCCCGCATCGGTGTCGGCGAAGTCCACGCGGAACCGCGTGCTGAAGCCGTAGGGCGGGTGCTCGTGGTCGCTAGCCGACAACGCGGCTCTCCCCGCCGTCGATCATCACCGATGCCCCGTTGATGAACGCCGCGCGATCGGATGCCAGGAACGCCACGAGGTCGCCGACCTCCCCGGGGTCGCCCACGCGCCCGGTCGGGTTGCGTGCGCCGCGCTCGGCGATGGCGGCGTCGAGGTCGGGCTGCGACGACAGCAGTTCGCGCATGCGGTCGGTGAGGATGGGGCCCGGCAGCACGTTGTTCACGGTGACGCCGTCGCCCGCCACCTCGCGGGCCAGCGTGCGCACCGCGCCCGCCACCCCCGCACGCGTGGCGTTGCTCAGCGCCAGGCCGTCGATGACCTCGCGCACCGAGGTGCTGGTGATCGTGACGATGCGTCCCCACCCGCGCTCGCGCATGCCGGGGAGGGCCGCCCGGATGAGCCGCACGGTGCCCAGCAGGTTCTGCTGCACGGCGAGGTCCCAGCCCTCGTCATCGGCGTCCACGAAGCGTCCGGGTGGGGGTCCGCCCGCGTTGGCCACCAGGATGTCCACGGGGCCGATGATGGCCTCCGCGCGCGCAACGGCGTCGGCGGGCCCGAGCGGGTCGGACATGTCGGTGAGGATTCCCTCGGCGCGCGCGCCGGACTCCCGCAACGCCGCCACCGCGGCGTCCACGCCGACGGATCCCCGCGCGGCCACCACCACCTGCGCGCCCTCGCGCGCCAGGGCCTCGGCGGCCGCCCGTCCGATGCCACGGCTGCCGCCCGTCACCAGCGCCACCCGCCCCTCGATGCCCAGTTCCATCGCACCTCCGCCCCCGCTGTGCGGCACGCCCGCCGCGTCCTCCGTCACCATACGCGCATGAGCACCGCGCATATCGTGGCGCAGGCCGTGGGCGTTATCGGCATCGCGCTGCTGCTGGCGTCCACCCTCATGCGGCGACGCGCGGTGCTGCTGGCGTTCGATGCCGCGGGCTCGATCGTGATGGGAATCCACTGGGCGCTGCTGGGCGGAACCGCCGCCATCGCCATCAGTGCCATCGTGGTGGTGATGGACTTCGCCGGAACCGACCCGCGCAGCGCCCGCGGGCGGGCCGTCATCTGGCTGAGCATCCCCGTGACGGCGATCCTGCTCATCATCTTCTGGAGCGGGTCCGTGGACCTGCTGGCCGCGCTCGGCATGCTGGGAATCGCCGCATCGCGGCTCTCATTCGGACAGGTGCGCCTGCGTGCCCTCGCCATGGCCTCGTGCCTGCCCTGGATCGCCTACGGGGTCATCCTGGTGTCGATCCCGCAGGTGGCCTTCAGCATCCTGTACTTCGTCGGCATGGGCATCAGCATCCTGCGCATCCGCAGCGGGCGGTGGCGTGCTCCCACGCCCTCCGCAGATGCGGCTATCCTCCCCGCCGATGGCTCGTAAGAAGAAGGTCAAGCGCGCCGGCGGACGGCGCGCCAACTACGCCCCGCTGGCCCACACCGTGGGGCCGCGGCGCCTCTTCCCCTACGGCTGGATCATGTGGGTGGGCTGGGTGATGTTCGGCCTGCTCACCGTCGCCATGTTCGTCGAGATCTTCGTGGCCGGCATGGCCGCCACGCAGGACGGCTACTGGGGTGATGTCTTCGGCGCGGTGCTCATGACCGGCCTCTTCGGCTGGATGACCTGGCTCTTCGGCACCAGCCGCCTGAAGGACCTCTAGGGCCGCAGGCCGCGGCGGCGGCTAGCGGTCGTCGCCCTCCACCACGAGGGCGGCACAGGCATCATCACCCTGTGCGCGGGCCGTGGCAGACGCCAGCGTGGCGTCGGGGTTGAACGCCGACAGCACCCCCCGCCAGATCGCGCGGTCGAGGCCGCACACGCGCTCGGGGTCGACCTTGGCCATCTCCTCGAAGGGGCACGCCCGGAGCGTGATGCGCCCGTCGTCGTTGGCGGTGGCGCCGAAGCCGAACCGGGTGAGCACGCCCACCACGCCGGCGACCGCGTCGGTGGTGGACGAATACGAGGGGCTGCGGCCCGCCGCGCGCTCGGCCTCGCCCAGTTCGCGGCCGAACTCGTAGCCCACGCGCTCGAGGACCTCCTGCGGGTCCTCGCCCGAGCGGTCGCTCATGGCCTTGAGCAGCAGCTCGGCCAGCAGGTCGTAGTGCTTCACCTCGAGGCGGGAGTCCTCCTCGGCCTCGGCCAGGGCGTAGAGCTTGGCCGGGCGCCCGGCACCCGGACCCGTGCGCCCCGAGCGCCGGTGGAACTCGGCGCGCAGGAACCCCTGCTCCACGAGCTTGTCGAGGTGGAATCCGGCGAGGCGGCGGGTGATCCCCACGGCGTCGGCCACCTCGTCCTTGCCCATGAGCACGCCGGCCTCGCGCACGGTGAAGAACACCCGCCGGCGCGTGGGGTCGCCCAGGGCCGCGACGAGCCTCTGGATCTCCTGCTCGTCGTCGGTCAGCGTGGCCGGATCTGTGCTCAAGAAGGCGCCCTCAGGTGGTTTCGCGCGCCAAGGATACGCCGGGGCGCGTTTCCCGCGAAGCGCATCGTCACGCGCCTCCGATCACGGTTGATTGTTGAGGCAATAGACGTAACCTATAGAGCGTTCAGCGGCCATCCCGAAGGAGCGTCCGACTTGTCGACGGCAAAGCCCGAGATCGACATCGACACCACATACAAGTTCGGCTGGCATGACCCGGCCCACTACGTGTTCGAGCCCAAGAAGGGGCTCAACGCCGACATCGTCCGCGAGATCTCCATGATCAAGGGCGAGCCCGAGTGGATGACCAAGTTCCGCCTGCGCTCGCTGGAGATCTTCGAGAGCCGCGAGATCCCCGACTGGGGCGGCGACCTCTCGGAGCTCGACTACCAGGACATCTACTACTACATCAAGGCGTCCGAGGAGCAGGGCCGCTCGTGGGACGAGGTGCCGGACGACATCCGCAAGACGTTCGACCGCCTGGGCATCCCGGAGGCCGAGCAGAAGTTCCTCGCCGGCGTGTCGGCGCAGTACGAGTCGGAGGTCGTGTACCACTCGATCCGCGAGGACCTCGAGCAGAAGGGCGTGATCTTCTGCGACACCGACACCGCCCTGCGCGAGCACCCGGACCTCTTCCGCGAGCACTGGGCCACGGTGATCCCGCCCGGTGACAACACCTTCGCCGCGCTGAACTCGGCCGTGTGGTCGGGCGGATCGTTCATCTGGGTGCCCGAGGGCGTCGAGGTGGAGATCCCGCTGCAGGCCTACTTCCGCATCAACGCCGAGAGCATGGGCCAGTTCGAGCGCACGCTCATCATCTGCGAGCCCGGTTCGTACGTGCACTACGTGGAGGGCTGCACCGCTCCCACCTACTCGGCCGACTCGCTGCACTCCGCGGTGGTCGAGATCATCGTGAAGAAGGGCGCCCGGTGCCGCTACTCGACCATCCAGAACTGGTCGAACAATGTCTACAACCTCGTCACCAAGCGTGCCGTGGCGCACGAGGACGCCGTGATGGAGTGGATCGACGGCAACCTGGGCAGCAAGCTCACCATGAAGTACCCCGCGGTGTGGATGGTGGGCCCGCGTGCGCGCGGCGAGGTGCTGTCGGTGGCCATGGCCGGCACCGGCATGCACCAGGACGCCGGCGCCAAGATGGTGCACGTGGCGCCCGACACCTCGAGCACCATCGTGAGCAAGTCGATCTCGCAGGGCGGCGGGCGCACCAGCTACCGCGGCCTGGTGAAGGTGGAGCCGGGGGCCCGTCGCGTGAAGGCCTCGGTGGTGTGCGATGCGCTGCTCCTCGATGAGGACAGCCGCTCGGACACCTACCCCTACATGGACATCCAGGAGGAGGACACCTCGATCGGCCACGAGGCCACCGTCAGCAAGGTGGCCGATGACCAGATCTTCTACCTCATGAGCCGCGGGCTCAGCGAGGAGGAGGCCATGGCCATGATCGTGCGCGGGTTCATCGAGCCCATCGCGAAGGAGCTCCCCATGGAGTACGCCGTGGAGCTCAACCGCCTGATCGAGCTGCAGATGGAGGGCTCCATTGGCTGATGCCCCGGCCTGGGCCGTCGAGGCCCGCGACGAGGCCGCAGCGGCCTTCGCGGCGCTTCCCGTGCTCACGGGAAGCGAGGAGGAGTGGCGCTTCACGCCGCCGGCCGACCTCGGCATGAACGGCGACGGCGCCACGGGTGGCGCCACCGAGGCGTCCGTGGACCTGCCCGCGACGTCGGGGCGCGCCGCGCGCCTGGCCTTCATCGACGGCGCGCCCGCGCCGGCAGAGGTCATCGACCTGCCCGAAGGCGTCATCGTGGCGGAGCTCGGCGAGGCGCTCGCCGCGCATGAGGACCTCGTGCGCGACCGCCTCTACTCGCTCGCCGGATTCGACGACCGCCCGGGCGCGCTGAACGCCGCCAGCTGGGATGCCGGCACGTTCGTCTACGTGCCGCGCGGGGTCGAGGTGACGCTTCCCGTGGAGGCCGTGCTCACCGCCACCGGGGCGCGCGGCCAGGTGTTCGGCCGCACGCTGGTGATCGTGGAGGAGGGCGCGAAGGCCACGGTGATCGACCGCTACCTCTCGCCCGACCTCGACGGCGCCGTGCATGCGTCCACCGTGGTGGAGATGTTCGTCGCCGAGGGCGGCGAGCTCGAGCACGTGTCGTACATCGGGTGGGGCCGGGGCATGCGCCACCAGGCCACCATCCGCGCCGCGGCCGGCAAGGACGCCCGCGTGCGATCGGTGAACGTGACGCTGGGCGGCGACGTGGTGCGCGTGGAGCCCACGATGTACTGCCGCGGCCCGGGCTCGGACGCCCGCGCGCTGGGGCTCTACTTCGCCACCGGCTCGCAGCACTTCGAGCACCGCGTGGTGTCGCGCCACGAGGCACCGCAGGCGTATTCGAACCTGCTCTACAAGGGCGCCATCCAGGACACCGCCCACACGGTGTTCTTCGGCAACCTGGTGGTGCCGCCCGGCGCCCCGGGCACCGACGCCTACCAGACCAACCGCAACCTCATCCTCAACGAGGGGGCGCGCGCCGACACCATCCCGTTCCTCGAGATCGAGACGGCCGAGGTGAAGTGCTCGCACGCGGGCGCGGTGGGCCGCGTGGACGACGAGCACCTCTTCTACCTCATGAGCCGCGGCGTGCCGAAGCTCGAGGCCAAGCACCAGATCGTCTACGGCTTCTTCCAGGAAGTGCTCGACGAGATCTCGTTCGACGAGCTCCGCGACGAGCTGGCCGACGCCGCGCGCGCGAAGGTGCGATGACCGTGGTGGACGTCATGCCTGCCGGCGATGTCCCGCCGGGCACGATGGTGCGCGTCGAGGTGGAGGGGCAGCCGATCTGCCTCGCCAACGTGGACGGCACCTTCCACGCCGTGCATGACACCTGCACGCATGGCATGGCGTCGCTCAGCGCAGGCTGGCTGGACGCCGACATGGACCGCGTCGAGTGCCCCAGGCACGGCGCGTACTTCCGCCTTTCCGACGGGGCCGCGCTCACGCCGCCCGCCACCGCATCGCTGCCGGTGTACCCGGTGGAGGTGCGTGACGGCCGCGTGCTCATCGACCCCGTGCCCAACATCCCGCATCCGTTCGACACCCCATAAAGAGAGCGAAGGAGAACCGCTTCCGTGGCTGACCCCATCCTGAAGATCGAGGGCCTCGAGGTGGCCGTCGAGGACAAGCCCATCCTCAAGGGCGTTGACCTCGAGGTGCCGCAGGGCGAGGTCCACGCGCTCATGGGCCCGAACGGTTCCGGCAAGAGCACGCTGGCCTATGCCCTGGCCGGCCACCCGCGCTACGAGATCACCGGCGGGTCGGTGTTCTTCGACGGCAAGGACCTGGCCGAGATGGAGGCCGACGAGCGGGCCCAGGCCGGCCTGTTCCTCGCCATGCAGTACCCGGTCGAGGTGCCGGGCGTGTCGGT
The DNA here is from genome assembly GCA_017853415.1 of Thermoleophilia bacterium. GTDB lineage: Bacteria > Actinomycetota > Thermoleophilia > Miltoncostaeales > Miltoncostaeaceae > SYFI01. Next base: position 19,353 of record JAFMJQ010000015.1, read on the forward strand.
GATGAACTTCCTCCGCAGCGCGGTCAACGCCACGCGCGGCGAGGAGATCCCCGTGCGCGAGTTCGCCAAGCTCTTCAAGGAGAAGAGCGCGCTGCTGCAGTTCGACCCGTCGTTCGCCGACCGCTACCTCAACGAGGGATTCTCGGGCGGCGAGAAGAAGCGCCACGAGATCCTGCAGATGGCCCTTCTCGAGCCCAGGTTCGCGGTGCTCGACGAGACCGACTCGGGCCTCGACGTGGACGCCCTGCGAATCGTGTCGGAGGGCGTCAACGCCCAGCGCGGCCCCGACCTCGGGGTGCTCATCATCACCCACTACACGCGCATCCTCAACTACATCACGCCCGACGTCGTGCACGTGATGTTCGACGGCCGCATCGCCAAGACCGGCGGCCCTGAGCTGGCGGAGCAGCTCGAGCAGGAGGGCTACGTGAGCTTCGGGTCGGCCGAGCCGGCCACGACGCCCCGCTAGGAGCTGCATGGGGAACTCCGCACAGCACACGCTCGACGCGCAGGCACTTCGCGCGGAGTTCCCCATCCTGGCCTCCCCCCGCCCCGGCGGTGGCCAGGTGCACTACCTCGACTCGGCGGCCACGTCACAGAAGCCCCAGCGGGTTCTCGACGCCATGGACGCCTACTACCGCGAGACCAACGCCAACGTGCACCGCGGGGTGTACGAGATGGCGGCCGAGGCCACGGAGCGGTTCGAGGCCGGGCGCGACGCCGTGGCGCGGCTGGTGAACCACCCGCGCGAGGCCACGGTGTTCACCAAGAACGCCACCGAGGCCATCAACCTCGTGGCCTGGGCGTGGGGCGCCCGTGAGCTCGGCGAGGGCGACGAGGTGCTGGTGACGATGATGGAGCACCACTCCAACACCGTGCCGTGGCAGATCGTGGCCTCCATGACCGGTGCGCAGGTGCGTTTCTGCCCGGTGACCCCCGGTGGCGAGATCGACATGGACGCCATGCGATCGATGATCGGCGCCCGCACCCGCATGGTGGCCGTGGTGCACGTGTCGAACACCCTCGGCACCATCAACCCGGTCGAGGAGATCGTGGCCATGGCCCACGACGCCGGCGCGCTCACCATGGTGGACGCCACCCAGAGCGTGCCGCACATGCCCGTGGATGCCGCGGCCATCGGAAGCGACTTCCTGGCCTTCACCGGGCACAAGATGTGCGGACCCACGGGAATCGGCGTGCTGGCGGCGTCGCCGGAGCGCCTCGAGGCCATGGAGCCCTTCCTGGGCGGCGGCGAGATGATCTCCGATGTCACCACCGAGGGTTCCACCTGGAACGACATCCCCTGGAAGTTCGAGGCGGGCACGCCGCCCATCGCCGAGGCGGTAGGGCTCGGCGAGGCCGTGAGGTTCCTCGAGGACGTCGGAATGCAGAACGTCCGGGCCCACGAGAAGGACATCGCGGCGCGCATGCTCGAGGCCCTCGACGAGGTGCCGGGGCTCACGCTGTTCGGCCCGCGCGACGTCGAGCGGCGTGGCGCGTCGATGAGCTTCAGCCTCGATGGCGTGCACCCGCACGACATCGGGCAGTTCCTCGACAGCAAGGGCGTGTGCGTGCGGGCGGGCCACCACTGCACCAAGCCGCTCATGCGGTACCTCGGCGTGCAGAGCACCGCGCGGGCCAGCGCGTACCTCTACACCACCGACGACGACATCATCGCCCTGCGCGACGCCCTGATCGAGTGCCGCGAGTGGTTCGGGGCGGCCTGATGGGCGGGCTCGACGACCTCTACCAGCAGCTGATCCTCGACCACTACCGCAATCGCCGCGGCCGGGGGCGCATCGACGGCGCATCGGCCTCGGTGCATGAGCACAACCCCGTGTGCGGGGACGAGTGCTACCTGGACATCCTCGTGCAGGACGGGCGCATCACCGAGATCCGCGCCGACGGCGACGGCTGCTCCATCTCGCAGGCGGCCGCCTCGATGCTCACCGAGGTGGCCGAGGGCAAGGACCTCGACGAGGCCCTCGCGCTGGTGGAGCACTTCCGCCTGGTGATGCACGGCGAGGCGGATCCCGATGAGGACCTCCTCGGCGATGCCGTGGCACTCGAGGGCGTGGCCAAGTACCCGGTGCGGGTGAAGTGTGCGCTGCTTTCGTGGCTCGCGCTTCGCGACTGCATCGCCGACTACCGTGAGACCGTCGCGACGGGAGGATGACCATGGTGAACCAAGACGACATCCGCGAGGCCATGAAGCAGGTGGACGACCCCGAGCTCGGCATCAACGTGGTCGACCTCGGCCTGCTCTACGGCGTGGAGGTGGACGAGGGCACGGGGGCCGTGCGCCTCGACATGACCCTCACCTCGATGGGCTGCCCGCTCACCGACCAGATCATCGCCGACGTGCGCAAGTTCGTGGAGCCGCTGGACGGCGTGACGTCCGTCGACGTCAACTGGGTGTGGGACCCCCCGTGGGGCCCGGACAAGATGACCGACGACGGCAAGCTCATGATGAAGGTCATGGGATATGGCTGAGTCCGCCGCCCAGGCGCCCGACCGCCCGCTCACCCTCGAGGAGAAGAAGGCCGCCGCGCGCGAGCGCGCACGCGCGGCCCGCGAGGCGCAGCAGCAGGGCGCGGGCGCGGGGCTGGAGGTCACCGACGCCGCGGCGCAGTACATCCGCCAGTGCGCCGACCGCGAGGGCATGGCGCATGCGGTGCGCCTGCGCATCCACGCCGGCGGCTGCTCGGGTCTCGAGTACTCCATCGACCTCGTGCCCGAGGGCACGGTCGCCGAGGCGTCGGAGCGCCAGATCGAGAGCAACGGCGTCACCGTCTACCTCGACCTCAAGAGCGCCATCTACGTGAGCGGCTCGATCATCGACTACACCACGTCGCTCATGCGACGCGGATTCGTCATCAAGAACCCCAACGCAACGAGCACATGCTCGTGCGGCGACTCATTCGGAGTGTGACGTGAGCAGATTCCGCCAGGGCCTCGAGCTGGCCGGCATCAGCTGGCGCACCATCGTGGCCGACCGCTCCCTCGCAGTGTTCCCGGTGCTGGGCGCGATCTCGGCCCTGGCGCTGACCGCCGCGTTCGTGATCCCCGGCCTGCTGCTGCTTGCGTACGACTCGACGAGCACCGGCCTGATGGTGCTGGGCATCGTGCTGTTCGTCATCGCCGCATACCTCGCGGCGTTCGTGGGCATCTTCTTCTCGGTGGCCCTGGCGGCGTGCGCCAACCGCTCGCTGCAGGGCGAGGACACCACCGTGCGCGAGGGCATCGCGGCCGCGCGCCAGCGCATCCCGCAGATCGCCTCCTGGGCCGCCGTCACCACCACGGTCAACATCATCATCCGGGCCATCGAGGCGCGCTTCCAGGGCGTCGGCGGCGCCGTGGTGGCGGCGCTCGGCGGACTCGCCTGGGCGCTGGTCACCTTCCTGGCCGTGCCCGTCATCACCTTCGAGGGCACCGGGCCGTGGCAGACGCTCCGGCGCTCGTCGGGCCTCTTCCGCCAGCGCTGGGGGCAGCAGGTGGTGGGCCTCGGCGTCACCACGGGCGTGGTGGCGCTGTTCGGGATCCTCCCCGGCATCGTGATGGTGTTCTTCGGCCTCGCCCTGCTGCCGTCCGTCGGGGGCATCGTGCTGCTCGTCATCGGCGTGCTGGTGATCGTGCTCGGGTCGATCATCTCGGCCACGCTGTCGCAGGTGCTCGCAGTGGCCCTCTACCGCTTCGCCGCCGACGGCGTGGCGGTGGGCCCGTTCACCGAGGCCCAGCTGCAGTCGGTGGTGCGCCCGCGCAAGGGGCGGCGCGGCGACGAGGCAACGGCCTAGGCCGGACTACCTCACGGGCACCGCAACGCCATCCGGCGAGGCGGGGCCCGGCATGTCGTCGATGGCCTCGGCGTCGAGCAGCAGGGTGCCCGCGGCGGGCACGTGGCCAGTGGCCTGCGTGGCCGCCACGAAGGCCTGCGGCACCGGCGCGTTGCGCTGCCACGCCACGAGGTACGGGTAGGGGTTGACGCTGTCCCCGCCGGCGGGGTGGATCTCGAAGTGCAGGTGCGGCGGCGTGGTGATGGCCTGCCCGGTGTTGCCGAGAAAGGCGATCACCTGCCCTGCGCGCACGCGCACGCCATCCGCGGTACCCGGCGCGTACGCCGAGAGGTGCGCGTAGTAGAAGGCGTTGCCGGCGTCGTCGGTGAGCCAGAGCCGGTTGCCACCGAGGTTGTTCACCCCCACCTTCGACAGCGTGCCGTCGGCCACGGCCACGATGGGCGTTCCCATGGGCCCGAACAGGTCGGTGCCGTGATGCCAGCCCGTGCCCGCACGCGGGTCGCCGTAGTCGTCGCTGAAGCCGATGCCGTCACCGAGCACGGGGAAGGCATAGCCCTGGGTGGAGGCCACGCCCGTCACCGCACCGGGGTCACGCCGCGGCAGCCCGAGTGACGGCGTCACCAGCGCCGGGTTGGGCGATGCGTAGCCCGATATGCCGCCACCGGCGGTGCCGCCCGTGGCCGGCGCCGTGGGCGCGGTGGGAAGCGCACGCCCGGTGGCGGGCCCGGTGGTGGCGCCGTCGGCCGAGGGGGTGGCGGCACCCGGCGCCGAGGGGGCACTGCCCGGATCGGGCGACGGCGAATCGGGCACCGCGCCCCCGGTGGTGGCCTCCACCCTGCCCACCACGATCTGCGTGCCGGGCGCCAGGCCGCTCGCGGGGTCGCTCACCTCGATGCGAATGCCATTTGCCGTGACGGCACCGCCCGTGACGAGCCTCTCCATCATCACCATGGTCCCCACGCCGGGAAGCTCCACCTGCGCCCCGGGGGCCTCGTCGATGTCCTGGCCGTTCACGCGGATGTCGGCGGCCCACTCGGTGACCCCGGCGGTGGTGGTGGCCCCGGCGGTGTCCGATCTCACGGCCACGCGCATGGAGTTGACCAGCACGCGGCCGCCGAGCAGCGACACGCCCGTGGCCTCGGACGTGGCCGCGGCCAGCTGGCCGTCGCCGCGGGGCCCGGCGGCGGCCCGCACCGACACGCGGCCGCCCTGCGCCACCGCGCCCGTCGGCTGCCCGGACGCCGTGCGCGTGGGGAACCTCGGGCCGGCGGTGGCCGCCGCCACGCCGCCGGTGGGGAGTATCACCCCGACGGCCTTCGCCGAGGGGTCGGCCGGGCCGGGTGCCACCGCGGTGGACACCCCGGCGAGGCCACCGAGCGCACCGATGGCAATGGCGCCTGCGAGCAGGGATTTCGGCCTCGTCACCACACCGCGATTGTGGCCATCGGCCCGGACGGGGTCAACGCGCAATGCGCAGAGGTGTCACCTGCAACCGCGATTTCCCTGCTCCCGGACGATTCGTGAAAGGGTCGGAGGTCGTGCGGCACGCCAACGCCACATCCTTCCGCCGTGCCCTCGCGGCACTCGTCGCCGTGGGCGCCCTTGCCACCGGCCTCGGCGCCGGCCCCGCGCTGGCCGACCCCGCGTCGGTGGCCGCCAAGAAGCGCGAGGTGCGGGCGCTGAAGGCCCGCCTCAACGCCGTGGAGGAGCGCGTATCGGTGGCGGCGGAGCGCTACAACGGCGCACGCTGGCGGCTGTCGGTCATCAAGGAACGCCTGGTGAAGAACCAGAAGGTGCTCGAGCGGGCCATCGCCGACCTCCAGGCATCGCAGCGAATCCTCGGCGACCGCATCGACGCGCTCTACCGGCGCCCCGAGCCCAACCTCGTCGAGGTGCTGGTGTCGAGCGGCAGCCTCACCGACGCCGTGGGCGAGCTCGAGGGCATCGAGCGCGCCGGCACCGAGGATGCCCACGTGGTGGGCAAGGTGCGCCGCTTCCGCGACCGCACCATACGGGTTCGCCGCGAGCTCGCGAAGGACCGCACGTCGGCCCAGGTGCAGGTGCGCAAGGCCGAGGCCGAGAAGGCCCGCGTGGAGGCCCTGCTCGCCGAGCGCCAGCGGATGCTCGAGAACGCCCGTGCCGACCTGCGCCAGGCCATCGCCGACGAGCGCTCGCGCCGCGCTGCGCAGGCCCGGTCGCTCGCATCGTCGGGCTACACGCCCTTCAACGGCCCGCTGCCCGACGGCGCCGGAAACGCCGAGGCCGCGCGTATCGCGCTGTCGTTCCAGGGCGTGCCCTACGTCTGGGGCGGCGAGTCGCCCTCGGGCTTCGACTGCTCGGGCCTCGCCACCTACGCCTACCGCCAGATCGGCAAGAGCGTGCCGCACTACACCTACGCCGCCTGGGGGGCGTTCCCGCAGGTGCCGTACGAGCAGCTGCAGGCCGGCGACCTGGTGTTCTTCAGCGGGCTCGGCCACATGGGCATCTACATCGGCGGCGGCAACTTCGTGCACGCCCCGCAGACCGGCGACGTGGTGCGCGTGCAGTCGCTCGCCAGCCGCGCGGGCAACTACGTGGGGGCCGTGCGCCCCTAGGGCCCCCGCCCCCTGCCGTGGGCAGGTCCAGCGCGGGGAAACATGAGAAGATCAGTCCGTGCTTCCCGAGCTCGGGTCCGTCGGCCCCTTCACCTTCTACTCGTTCGGCCTCATGGCCGCGCTGGCGATCGTGGTCGCGGCGATCTTCCTCGCCACCGACCTGCGGCAGCGGGGTCTCGAGCCATCGTTCAGCATCGAGGTCGCACTTGCCGCCGGCATCGGGGGGTTCCTGGGTGCGCGCGTCTATTACGTGGTCGAGCACTGGGGCGAGCGCGGCGAGTCGCTCCTCACGGGGTCGGGACTGGTCTGGTACGGCGGCGTGGCCGGCGGCTTCATCGCCGTCATCCTCGTGGCGCTGTGGCGCAAGGTCCCGCTGGGACTGCTCGCAAACATGGTCGCGGCGCCCCTGGCCATCGGCTACGCCATCGGGCGCATCGGATGCCAACTGGCGGGTGATGGCGACTACGGGGACGCCACCTCGCTTCCATGGGGAATGGCATACCCCGAGGGCACCGTGCCCACCACCGAGATCGTGCACCCCACGCCGGTGTACGAGACCCTCGCCGCCCTGGTGATCTTCTGGATCCTCTGGCGCATGCGCGGGCGACTCACGGCCCCGTGGTCGCTCTTCGGCCTCTACCTGGTGCTCATGGGCATCGAGCGACTGGCCGTGGAGTTCGTGCGCGCCACCCCGGTGGTGTTCATCGGCCTCACCACCGCGCAGGTCATCTCGATCGTGCTCGTGGCGATCGGCGCCGCGGTACTCGCGTACACGTGGAACCGGCGCGAGCCCGCGTGGGCGGGAACCGCCGCGGGGACCG
>JAFMJQ010000092.1 GCA_017853415.1 Thermoleophilia bacterium
AGGGCACCCTGTAGCGCGAGACGACCGACCCGACGCCGGCCGCCGTGCGGATGCCCTCGGGTACCGCCCCCGAGTGCCCCGATCCCCCCACGTCACCCTCGCCCTTGCCGGGTGGGCCCAGCAGTTCACGCGCCCCATGCAGTTGGCCGCTCAGGTGTCAGGGCAGTACACCCAGCCCGGGCACATGATGGGCCTCGCGCCTCCGGACGATCAGGCCACCGTCACGTTCTCGACCGGCGAGCCCACGGCCACGCTGGCCTATTCGGCCGACGGTGCCTCGCCAGCGGCTCGCCACCGGGGCGTAAGCCATCTGGCCGCGCCCACCGACCTTCCGTCACGATCACGACCGGGAGGGTCCCATGCGCGTCGCCGCGCCCAGCTCGTTCACCCTGTTCATCGCCGCGCTGGCCCTGGCTCTTCCGTTGCCATCCGCCGCGCAGGCGCAGTCGGGCTCCGACTGGGGCATCACCGTGGACAACGCCGCGTGGAGCGGCGGCACTGCCTGGACCGGGCCCGAGGGCGCGCGCGTCACCTTCACGCGGCCGGCATGGGCGGGCCAGGCGCAGGACCAGCTGCTGAGGGACGGCCGGCTCGCGTGGTCGTCGGCGTGGTTCTCCCCGGGCGGCGACTGGACGCGCTCGTGGTCAAGGCTCGCTGAGGGCTCCTACACCGCGCGCGCCGACATCCGCACGCAGGTCACCTGCTCCCAGGGCGGCCGTATCTGCGGCTATGGCACCACGCGCAACTCGGCCGCGTTCTCCGTGGACACGACGCCCCCCAGCATCCCGGGCCTGGCAGTGCCCGCCGGTGCGGTGGCGTCGTCCGACCTCATCACGTGGTCGCCCTCGTGGGATGCCCGCTCGGGTGTTGCGCGCTACCAGGTGCTCGTGGACGGCGTGGTGCGCGCCGAGGTGGCTGCGGCGGCGTGCGCGGGGGAGTGCGCCACCGGCGTCGACCCCGCCGGCATGCCCGATGGCGAGCGGCAGGTGACCGTGCGCGCCATCGACCTTGTGGGCAATGCCAGCGAGTCAGCGGGCACGCGGCAGGTACGCGACATCCCGCAGGTGGCGCTTCTGGACCCGCCCGCATTCGTGCTGAAGGGCAGGCCGGTGCTGCTGCGTGCCCGCGGGTCGGTGGCCAACGGCGGCGAGCTGTCCTACGAATGGGACCTGGATGGCGACGGTCGGTTCGATCTCGCCACGGGTGACGATCCCACCGCCCGGCTGACCCCCGTGGACGACGCCACCGTGGCCGTGCGCGCCACCGCTCCGGGCGGGGGAGAGGCCACCGCGCGCCACAGGCTGGACGTCCGCGTGCGCCCGCCATCCGATGACCCGGGCGTCACCATCGAGCAGGGCGCCCGCTTCACCAAGTCGCGCCGCGTGGCCCTGGAGATCTCATGGCCCGAGGGCGCCACCACCATGCGCATCGCCACCGATGGTGGATTCCGCGGCGTGCGGGCCCAGCCGGTGCAGGCCCAGGCCGACATCGTGTTGGACGCGACCGACGACGCCCGCCTGCCGCACGTGGTGTACGTGCGGTTTCAGGGCCCTGGCCTGGACGCCCGCGAGACCTACACTGACGACATCATCCTCGACACCACGGCACCGGTGGTGGATGCCGCCGTGGCCGCGCGCGTGGCGGGGGGCGCGCGCATCACCTCGCGCGCCCGCGACGCGGTGTCGGGCGTGGAGTCACTGCAGGTGGCGGCGCGGGCGGGGGCGCGTGTCGTCACCGTGCCCTACGCGGCGCGCGTCACCGCGCCGGTGGCAGCCCGCCGCCCCGTGGTGCGCGCCGTGGACCGCGCGGGCAACGCAAGCCCATGGATGCGCGCCACCCGCCGCCGCTAGACGGCTGCCCGCGCTGTCACCAGCGAGGGTTGCGATGGCGAGGGGCCTGCGGTGCTCGAAACGGCCTACCCAGCAGCTAGCGGGTCACGCGCGCCCGCGCACCGACTGGAGCCAGAGCGACGATGACTGGGGCACCCTCACGCCCGGCCCGCGGATGTCGCCGTCGGTGGTGCAGCGCGGCACTCAGGACGCCGCCGCCCTGCCGATGAGCGTGCGCTACAAGATCCAGAGGATCAACCCGGTGGACAGCCCCAGCCGCCCGCTCGATGGGAACCCGCCCACCACTCTGACCGTGGCCCCGCAGTAAGGTGTGCAGGTCGCCTGGACCAATGGCAGTTCGACGGACCCCCTGGAGGTCTCCCGTGAAGCGTGCAGTCCCCGCCGTAGTCGCCACCGCCGTGCCGGCGGGCGCCCTCGTGGCGTCCGGCTGCGGGTCGTCAGACAGCGCATCTACCGACACCACCCGCGCCGCGGCATCCGCATCCGGCGGCAGGCCCTACGTGGCCGGCGCAGGTGAGGGGCCCGACCGCAGCCTCGCAGAGGTCAATCAGTCGGCCGCTCCGCCCATCGCCAAGGACACCGACGAGCAGCTGAAGCAGGCGATGGTGAAGATCTCCACGTTCCCCACCGTGCTCGACCCCAAGTTGTGGAACGGCGAGGAGATGAAGGCAGACGTCCGCGCGAACACCATCCAGAACGTCAACACGCTGGTGAAGCGCCTCGGCGGGGCCGGGGCCAAGGTTGACGCCATCGAGCTGTTCGGCAGCAACGCGTCGTACGAGTACGACGACAAGGCCGACTTCGGCGTGCACGTGTTCCTCAGCTCGCCCACGGTCACCCCCGACAACCTCGACTCACTCGCGAAGTTGCTCAGCAACTACACCGAGCTGAAGCAGGAGGGCCGCATCAACTACTACGGCGTGCCCCTCGAGGTGACCTTCCACGGCAAGCGGGGCGCCAGTTACCAGCCCAAGGCCGGCAGCGGTCAGTACTCGTTCACCACCGGCCAGTGGATCGAGAAGCCCACGCAGCAGCCCAACGCGTTCGACCGCGCCACCATGGTCACCGACGCCCGCGGCTTCATCACCAAGTACAACGCGCTGGTGGAGGAGTACGCGAAGGACAAGAAGGCCTTCGCCTGCGAGAAGTTCGGCGCGCTGGACGACGAGATGAAGGCCTACCGCGGCGCCGGGCTCGACAAGGGCGGCCAGCGATCGACCGAGAACCCCACCTACCGGGCGCTGCGCCGCATCAGCGTGAACATCCCCGACATGGTCGATGAGCTCGAGGACGAGTGCAACTACCTCAAGGAGTCGCTGCCGTAGGCCGCGGATATCCTCCGTCCATGACCCCTCGCCTGATCCACCGATCCGCCGCCGCCCTTGCCCTTGCCCTGCTGGGCCTCGTGGGCGCGACAGGCGCCACCGCCTCCGGCACGCCCACCACCTGCGTGCCGGCGAAGAAGGCCACGTGCCACCACGCCGACCTGCGCGGCACGAACCTACGTGGCAAGGACCTTCGGGGAATCGACCTGCGCGCGGCCAAGCTGCACCGGGCCGATCTGCGTGGTGCCGACCTCACCGGAGCGCGGCTTCGGGGCGCCAACCTCCACCGGGCCGACCTTCGTGGGGCGCGCCTGCACCGGGCTGATCTTCGCCGGGCCAACCTCAGTCGCACGCGCGGTGGCGCGCTGGGGGCGCCCAAGCGCAGCAACGGTGGCGGGTGCCCGTACTCCACGCCTCTCGACCTGAACTACGGCCTGGCCGGCGCCAACCTGGCCGGCGCCAACATGTCGAACGCCGACTACGCCCTGGCCGACCTCTCGGGCGCCAACCTCACGAACGCCAACCTCAGCGGATCGACCCTGACGGGCGCCGACCTCACCAACACGCAGTGGAACGGCGCGCAGGTGGGCGGGGTGTTCTTCGGCTGCTCGTTCATGGCGGGCGCCAACCTGGTGGGTATCCAGGGGCAGCCCGTGGACTTCCCCCAGCAGTTCCCCACCGGGTGGGGCGCGGCGGGCAGTGTGTTCGCCGGGCCGGGCGCGCAGCTGGCGGGCGTGGGCTTCGGCGGCGCCGACTTCCGGGGAATCAGCCTCAGGGGCGCCAACCTCGCCGGCGCCAACGCCGCGTGGTCCAACTTCACGGGAGTCGACTTCACGGGCGCCAACATCACCGACATCGATGGCCAGTTCGCCACGTTCACGGGAGCCAACTTCTCGGGGGTGACCTTCGTGCGCAGCGACTTCACCAACGCCACCCTCGTGAACGCCAGCTTCCGCGGCGCCATCTTCAGCGACGACACCTCGCAGTTCGGGGGTGCCAACGTGAGTGGCAGCGACTTCACGGGTGCCAGCAACCGCTTCGGGGTGCTCACGAAGATGCCGAGTAACCCCTACTCGTTCATCTCGGCGGGCATCTACGCGCCGGGCGCGGTGAGCAACGACGTCACCTGCGCCCCGGGCGTGGTGACAAACGATTTCGCCACATGCTTCCCGGCGGCCACGGCATTCCCCATGCCGCCCTGCGATCCCGGACAGGGGGCCTCCGGCCCCCTCATGTTCCTGATGTGCAACCCCAACGCCACGCCAGGACGGTCGAAGTGGTAGTGGGCTACCTCACCACCACGCGCCGGGTGCCCTGAGGGCGCATGACTCGGCCCTACCCGGTTACGCGAGCCCTGGCACGGCGTGTGCTGGGGGGCAGCATGGAGGTGAGTGTACGCCCCCGGGAAGTGAGGCCCGACGCGCCGCCCTACTTCACGGTGACGCGGCGTGAGCCCTCGGCCAGCACGCCTGTCCTGCCGCGCGCCGTGGTGGTCACCGTCCACCGGCCCTTGGGAAGCGTGATGCGACACGTGTAGGCCCGCGGGCCGCCCTTCCTCTTCGGCGTGGCCAGGGTGCACTTGCCCCTGGCGGTCTTCGTTCGGGCCGCGCTGATGAGCTGCATGAGTGCCGCGCCATGACTGGCCGCACCTGCGCCCGTCCGGGCCGTCTGCGTAACCGATGTGGTGCCCGCGGGGGCGGTACCGGTGGTGGTGCCCCTGCCCCCGCGCATCTTGACCGATGCCCTGAGCCGTGGCACGGCGCGTGCCCCGGGTGAGGCCCCTGCGCCTGTGCCGCCGCCGCTGCCACTGGCCGCACTGCCACCGGACGCGCTGCCACCACCGCTGGGCTGCGCCTCGCGCTCGCGGGCCAGCACCAGCAGGCTCACGTTGTCGAGCACATACACGTTGGCGCCGTCGGGGCTCACCACCAGTGCGCGCGGGAGGTTGACGGTGTCAGCATGGCCGGAGTCGGCGGTGCACTGGCCGCCGTAGCCGTCCTGGCTCAGGCAGCCCGCGGTACCTGCCCGCTGCGACACCACGCGTGTGGCCGGGTCGCGGGTGAACACGTCGAGGGCGGGCGTGGATCCCGACGCGCCCATTGACGCCATGTAGACGTTGCGGCCGTCCGGGCTTGCCGCAACCGCTTCGGCCGCGGCGGTATAGCGACCGGTGATGCACGTGGTGGTGCCGCCCCACAGGGCACCGACTCCGGTTTGGGTGAGGCATCCATCCGGCGCCGGGCGGGCGGTGATGAGCCCCGAGGCTGCGTCGCGGTTGAGGATCCCCAGGCCGGTGTTGGCCAGCAGCGTGCCGCCCACCCCGAACACACTGGTGCCGTCGGCCGTGATGGCCAGCGAGGTGTTGGGGTACATCGGTGGGCCTGCGACGCAGGGAGCCGCGGGGCTGGCGCTGCCGTCGAAGCACTTGGGGCCGGATGCCGGCGAGGTGATCACCCCGGTGCCGGTGTTGCGGCTGACGATCGCGATGCCCCCGTACGTCGTGGTGATCACCTGCGTGCCGTCAGGGGTCACGGCCAGGTCGGCCATGTTCGCCACGCCGCCGAACTGCGACGCCGCCACCTGCGTGCATCCGGCCACGGCGGCGTCGCTCAGGCACTTCTGCCCGGTGGGCAGTTGGGCGATCACCCCCGTCGCCGTGTTCCGCGAGAAGGCGGCGATGGTGTTGGAGGCGGGCCAGGTGATGGCTGCGCCCACGTATACCGAGGTGCCGTCGGGGCTCACGGCCACCGACTCCGGCCGTTCGATGCCCACGGCGCTATCGGTGCACCCGGAGTAGCCGCCCACGCACCCCAGGTTGGTGAGGTTTCCCGTGGCGGCGTCGCGGCCCAGCACCAGCAGGGAGTCATCTGGCAGGGGTCCGCGCTGCACGGTCACGTAGACGGTCTTGCCGTCCGGGCTCACGGTGATGTCGGTGGGCTTGCCCAGCACCGGGGCCGCCGCACACGCGCCGGACACCCCGTTGGCGCTGCCGTCGTTCGTGATGCACTTGTTCGTGCCCGATGGCATGCTGAGCAGGCCCGTCGAGGCGTTCCTCCGGAAGTGCACCACGCTGCCCCTGAACGACGCGGCGTTGGTGGACGTGGCGTACACCGACGTGCCATCCGGGCTCACCACGATGGAGTTCGCGCCACGAAGGTCCACGTCGGCCGCGCTGCAGGTGTTGGGGACGTAGCCCAGCCCGCGCCAGCACCCCTGCTCGCCCGGGACGAACGCCAGATCGCCGGGCGCGGCGCCGGCGACGGCGGGGATGCCCGCGACCAGGATGCAGGCGGCGATTGTGGACACCCATGCACGCCGCCTGGCGGTATCGGGGGGAGTGGGGGAGGTCACGTGCGCACGTACATCTAGAAGGCGTTCGTGCCGCGGATCTCGAATCCCGCGCCCGCGCACTGGATCTTCGCGGCGTTGCCGACGGCGCGCTCCGGCGAGTATC
>JAFMJQ010000016.1 GCA_017853415.1 Thermoleophilia bacterium
AGGGCCCGGGACGCTTGCGCTGCCGTTGGCGACCGCAGGGAACGCCCCGGGCCGGGCCACGCCGGACCGCGCCTACTCGGGATAGCGAACCGCGACGAGCGTGAGGGCATGCGCCGGCGCGGTGGGCCCGGCAGCCGAACGCGGGGCGCCATCGAGCAGGGCGACGTAGGAGTCGACCGTGCGCACTCCGCGGCCGACCTCGAGCATGGTGCCCACGAGCACGCGCACCATGTGGCGAAGGAACGCATTGGCCTCGACGCGAAGCACCAACTCGTCGCGATGGTCCCCGCCCTCGCGCCACGCGCAGTCGATGACGGTGCGCTCGAAGAACACGTGCTGCGTATCGCTGGGGGTGAATGCCGTGAAGTCGTGCTGCCCCACGGTGGCCCGGGCGCAGGCATCGAGCGCCGCGCGGTCGAGCGGTGCACCCGTGTGGCGCAGCGTGCGATCGCGGCGCAGGGGCGACGGCGGGCCGACGAGGACCCGGTAGTCGTAGGCGCGGCTGAGCGCGTCGGCGCGGGCGTCGAAGGCGTCGGGGGCCTCCGACGCCGCGCGCACCGCGACGTCATCGGGCAGCAGGCCGTTGAGCGATCGCCGCAGGCGGTCGGGGTCGACCGCGGCAGCCTGCGGCGGGGTGTCGGGGCCGTCGGGAACGGACAGGCTCACCACCTGCGCGGTGGCGTGCACCCCGGCATCGGTGCGCCCGGCCACGCGCACCTCGGGCCTTCGCCCCAGAACGACCTCGAGGGCGTCCCGGAGGACGCCCTCGATCGTTCTCTGGTCGGGCTGCTCGGCCCAGCCGGCGAAGTGCGCGCCGTCGTACTCGATGTCGAGTCGCAGCGCGGTCACGCGCGATGGGCCTAGTTGAACGCCCCGGCGGGGGTCAGCCCAAACGAGCTGGCCCGGAAGCCGTAGACGCTGTAGAGCGCGGTTGCCGACTTCAGCACCTGCGCCGAGCCCCACTGGTTGGTCATGTTCAGCGTGGCGTACGCGCTGCCGGGCTTCGTCACCACGCTCCAGTTCCAGCCGTTGGTCGCGCCGAGGCGACGCTCGGTCACCTTCACGCCGTTGGTCTGCTGCAGGCTCACGTACACGCTGGCCTGGTTGCTGGTCTTGCTGCGGCGCTGGGCCTGGATGACCAGGCGGTAGAGGCCGTTGCTCGCCGAGGCGATGGTGGCCTTGGTGCTGGTGGGGGCGCACTGCGCGCCGCCCGGGAAGAGGTCGTTCTCCACCGCCGGCGGGATCGACCCCACGTTGTCGCAGAAGTTGACGCCGCCATCCACCACGGTCCAGCTGGCGCCCGCGCCGGTGAGCACGGTCCACTGGGCCGGGATGATCCCCACGTTCTTCGACGTCGGCACGATCTGCGCGCGGGCGTACGACGTGTTCACCGACGAGATGGCGATGTTCTGCACCGTGTAGTCGGCGTAGGTGTAGCCCTGCGTCTGGGTGGTCCAGAAGTTGACGGCGTTGACGATGCCGTTGATCTGCGTCTGGGTTGCGGCCATCACGGCCTGGCCCGACGACGCCGCGAAGGCGATGCCCCCGAGCGACACGAGGGCGCCGGCGGCGAGGAGGGTGCGGAAGCGGTTCACGAGAGGCTCCTGTGGTGCCGCTAGGCGGCGGTGGAAGTGGCGGATGCGGAGGGCACGTCACGCGACAGCTCGAGCAGCACCATCGGGGCGGCGTCGCCCTGGCGGGGGCCGAGCTTGGTCACGCGGGTGTAGCCACCGGGGACGTCCTTGAACACCGGTGCGATGTCGTCGAACAGGCGGTACGTGATCGGCTTGTTGCGAAGCAGCGCGATCGCCTGGCGGCGGGCGTGCAGCGTGCCCTGCTTGCCCAGCGTGATGGCGCGCTCGGCCGTCTGGCGGGCCAGCTTGGCCTTCGTCTCGGTGGTCTGGATGCGCCCGTGCTCGAGCAGCGCAACGGCCATGTTGGCCGCCATCGCGTTGCGATGGGCACTGTCACGATTGAGCTTGGGGCCGCGCCTGCGGTGTCGCATTGGAGTCTCCGGTTACCGGTGCTTGGTGGTGATCAGTCGTCGCGGAGCGCCAGGCCGTGGCGGGCCAGGTTCTCCTTGACCTCTTCGATGCTCTTCTTGCCGAAGTTCGGGATGGCCGAGAGGTCGTCCTCGCTCTTCGAGATGAGGTCGCCGATGGTCTCGACGCCCACGCGCTTGAGGCAGTTGTACGAGCGCACGCCCAGCTCGAGCTCCTCGATGAGGATGTTGGCCATCTCGCCACCGGGCTGCGGCGGCTCGGGCTCCTCCTCGGTGAGCAGGCGGATGTCCTTCGGGTCGGCGAAGATCGCCAGGCGCTCGATGAGGATCGCCGAGGCCTGGGCCACCGCGGTGCGCGGGTCCACCGAGCCGTCGGTCTCCACCTCGAGCGTGAGCTTGTCGTAGTCGGTGCGCTGCCCCACGCGGGCGGCCCCCACCTCGTAGCGCACGCGGCGCACGGGCGAGAAGTTGCTGTCGACGGGGATCACCCCGATGCTCGACCCCGGGCCCTTGTTCTGGTCGGCGGGCACGTAGCCACGGCCGCGGGCGATGGTGAGCACCATGTCCAGCGAGGCGCCGGCCTCGAGGTTGGCGATCGCCAGCTCGGGGTTGAGGATCTCCAGGTCGGAGGGGCAGGCGATGTCGCCGGCGGTGGCCACGCCCGGGCCCTGGCGGCTGAGCTCCACCTCGATCTCGTCGGCCTCGCCGACGAGGCGGCACACGAGGCCGCGCAGGTTGAGGATGATGTCCGTGACGTCCTCGCGCACGCCCTTCACCGTGGTGAACTCGTGCTGCACGCCATCGATCTTGATCGACGTGACGGCCGCCCCCTCGAGGGACGACAGCAGCACGCGGCGAAGCGAGTTGCCGAAGGTGTGTCCGAAGCCGCGGTCGAGCGGCTCGACCTCGATCTGCCCGAAGACGTCGGACTCGGGCTCGTAGGACATGCGCGGGGTCTGGATGTCGAGCACTTGGGCTGCTCCTCCCGGCCCTGTGGCCGGTTATGTGGTGAACGCGGAACCGGGTCCGGCGGCCTCGGCCGGGGCCCCCGCGTCAGGGGCGCCCCGCCATCGCCCGTGCCGGGCCCGGTGTGCTGATTACTTCGAGTAGAGCTCCACGATGAGCTGCTCACGCACCGGGGTGTCGATCTCGGTGCGGTCCGGGGCCTTGAGGACCTTTCCGGACAGCGACTCGTGGTCGGCCTGGAGCCACGGGGCCACCGACGCGCCGATCTCGGTGGCGCCGCGCACGGTCTGCTCGGCGCCGGAGTCCGGCTTGATGGTGATGATGTCGTCGGGACGGCACTGGTAGGACGGGATGTCCACCCGCTTGCCGTTGACCATGATGTGACCGTGGCGCACCAGCTGGCGGCCCTGGCGGCGCGATGCCGCGAAGCCCAGGCGGGTGACCACGTTGTCGAGCCGCAGCTCGAGCAGGCGCAGCAGGTTCTCGCCCGTGATGCCGGGCTGGCGGCTGGCCTTCTCGTAGTAGCGACGGAACTGCTTCTCGAGCACGCCGTAGTAGCGGCGGGCCCGCTGCTTCTCGCGCAGCTGGATCAGGTACTCCGACTGGCGGATGCGCCCGCGGCCGTGGTGGCCGGGCGGGTAGTTGCGGCGCTCGATGGCGCACTTCTCGGTGAGGCAGCGCGAACCCTTGAGGAAGAGCTTCTCCCCCTCGCGGCGGCACTGCTTGCACTGCGGGTCACGGTCGCGAGCCACGTCGGCCTCCTAGACGCGGCGCCGCTTGCGGGGGCGGCAGCCGTTGTGGGGAACGGGACTCACGTCGGTGACCGAGGTCACCTCGAGGCCGGCGGCCTGCAGCGAGCGGATGGCCGTCTCGCGGCCGGAGCCGGGACCCTTCACGAAGACGTCGACCTTCTGCAGGCCGTGCTCCATGCCCTTGCGGGCGGCGGCGTCGGCCGTGACCTGGGCGGCGAACGGCGTGCTCTTGCGGGATCCCTTGAACCCGGCCGAGCCGGCGGTCTCCCACGCGATCACGTTGCCCGCGCGGTCGGTGAGGGTGACGATCGTGTTGTTGAACGAGGTCTTGATGTGCGCGTGCCCCGCGGCGATGTTCTTGCGGGCCCTGCGGCGGGTGCGACCTCGAGTGGCCTTCTGGCGTGCCATGTGCTCCTTATGCTCCGGCTACTTCTTGCGCTGCTTGCCGACAGTGCGCTTGGGGCCCTTGCGAGTGCGGGCGTTGGTCTTGGTCCTCTGGCCGTTCACCGGGAGGCCACGCCGGTGGCGCAGCCCGCGGTAGCAGCCGATGTCCATGAGGCGCTTGATGTTGTTCGCGCGCTCACGGCGAAGGTCACCCTCGACGATGTAGTCGCGCTCGATCACCTCGCGGAGCTGTCCGACCTCTTCCTCGGTCAGGTCGCGGACGTAGGTGTCCTTGCTGATCCCGACCTTGCCGAGGATCTCGTTGGCCGTGGTGCGGCCGATCCCGTAGACGTAGGTGAGGCCGATCTCCACCCGCTTCTCGCGGGGGATGTTGACTCCGGCGATTCGCGCCACTGACTACCCCTGGGTCTGCTTGTGTCGAGGGTTGCTGCAGATGACGAGCACCTTGCCGTGCCGCTTGATCACGCGGCACTTCTCGCACATCGGCTTCACGGACGGACGGACCTTCACGAAATGCTCCTCACTGGGTGACCCGGGGACGACTCGGACCGGCGCGTGACCGGATGGGCCGCGACGCCCCCGCAAAGCGCGTGGTGACGGGCGGAGATCGCGGTGCCGATGAGGCACACGGGGACCTTCGCGTTCCGTTCAACGCGCGGCCGCGCAAGATAGCAGGAACCGGGGCTCATCGGTATCGGTACGTCATCCGCATGGCCATGGGGCGATCGGCGCTCATGCGCCCGCCCGGGTGAGTATCCGCGGCCCGGAGGCCGTGATCGCCACGGTGTGCTCGAAGTGGGCGGCCAGGCCGTTGTCGCGGGTGGACACCACCCAGCCATCGCCCCCCAGCACCACCTCGGCATCGCCCTCGGTGACCATCGGCTCGATGGCGATCACCACGCCCTCCTCCAGCAGCACGCCGCTGCCGGCAGACCCGAAGTTGGGCACCTGGGGCTCCTCGTGCATGCTGCGGCCCACGCCGTGCCCCACCAGCGTGCGCACCACGTTGAACCCGGCGCGCTCCACGACGTCCTGCACGGCGGCGCCGATGTCACCGGTGCGGTTGCCCACCCGCGCCTGGGTGATGCC
Organism: Thermoleophilia bacterium; assembly: GCA_017853415.1. Lineage (GTDB taxonomy): Bacteria > Actinomycetota > Thermoleophilia > Miltoncostaeales > Miltoncostaeaceae > SYFI01. Next base: position 5,215 of record JAFMJQ010000016.1, read on the forward strand.
CGCGGCGAGCGAGCGGCGCGTGGCGTCCATGAGCTCGGTGGCCACCGGGCTCACCTGGCCCACCGCGATGGTGCGCGCCGAGTCGCTCACCCAGCCGTCGAGGGTCACGCCGCAGTCGATCGAGATGATGTCGCCCTCGGCCAGGGCGTACGGGCCCGGGATCGCGTGCACGACCTCCTCGTTCACCGACGGGCAGATGGTGCCGGGGAACCCGTGGTAGCCCTTGAACGAGGGCACGCCGCCATGCGACCGGATGAACTCCTCGGCCATCTCGTCGAGGGCCAGGGTGGTGACGCCGGGCGCCACCGCGGCCTCGAGCATGTCGAGGCACTCCGCCAGCACCGCACCGCTCGCCGCCATGGCGTCGATCTCGTCCGGCGTCTTCGCGATCGGCCCGCCGCGCGCGGGCGACGGGGCCTCGGCGTCCGGCCCGCTCTTCCTACGCGAGCGCTTCGACAACCTGCGCCTGCACCTCGTCCAGCGAGAGGGCGCCGTCAACGCGGCGCAGCACTCCCCGCGACTCGTAGTACTCGATGAGCGGCGAGGTCTGCTGGTCGTACACGTCGAGGCGGTTGGCCACGGCCTCGGGGCGGTCGTCGTCGCGCTGGTAGAGGTCGCACTCCGCGCCGGTCGCCGAGCAGGGCGAACCGTCGTAGGGGTTGCTCACCTCGTGGAACGAGCGACCGCAGCCGCGGCAGATCCACCGGCCGCCGAGCCTGCGTGCCAGCTCGTCGCGCGGCACCTCGAACGAGATCACGGCGTCGATCGGCGCGCCGACCTCGGCCAGCATGGCATCGAGGGCCTCGGCCTGCGGGATGGTGCGCGGAAAGCCGTCGAGCATGAAGTCGTCGGTGCGGCCGGTGAGCGCCTCGCGGATCATCCCCACCACCACGGCGTCGGGCACCAGGTCGCCGGCGTCCATGTAGGTCTTGGCCTCGAGGCCGAGGGGCGTGCCCTCCTTCACGGCCGCCCTCAGCAGGTCGCCCGTGGAGAGATGGAGCAGGCCGCGCTCCTTCAGGAGCTCCGCCTGGGTGCCCTTGCCGGCACCGGGAGGACCGAACAGGACGAGGCGCGCTATTGGAGGAACCCTTCGTACGACCGCATCATCAGCTGGGCCTCCATCTGGCGCATGGTGTCCAGGGCCACGCCGACGACGATCAGGATTGACGTGCCGCCGAAGAGCCCGAAGAACACGTTCGACTCGGGCAGGTAGCGGAAGATGATGTTCGGGAACTCGGCGACCAGGGCCAGGTAGATGGCGCCGGGCAGCGTGAGGCGGCTGACCACGCGATCGAGGTAGATCGCCGTGGGGCGCCCGGGGCGCACGCCGGGGATGAACCCGCCGTACTTCTTGAGGTTGTCGGCCTGCTCGGTCGGGTTGAACTGCACCGCCGTGTAGAAGTACGTGAAGAGCACGATCAGCAGGCCCTCGAAGAGGATGAACCACCAGGAGCCCGGCGACAGGAAGTCGGCCACGCCCTGGGCCCAGCCGCTGCCGCCCGCGAGCTCGGCGATGGTGGGCGGCAGGATCGTGATGGACGCGGCGAAGATCACCGGGATCACGCCCGCCATGTTCACGCGAATCGGCATGTAGGTGGTGCCGCCCGACGTCATGCGGCGGCCCACCTGGCGCTTGGCGTACTGGATCGGGATGCGGCGCACGCCCTCGTTCACGAACACGATGCCCACGACGATCGCCATGGCGATGATGCCGATGATCACCGCCGTGACCGGGGGCAGGCCGAGCCAGCCGCGGATGGCCTGCGGCAGCGCCGACACGATGGAGCAGAAGATGAGCAGCGATATGCCGTTGCCGATGCCGCGCTGCGTGATGAGCTCGCCGATCCACATCACCAGGGTGGTGCCCGCGGTGAGGGTGATGATGATGAGGAAGGTGCGCGACCAGCCCACGCCCGGCAGGGCGTCCTGCGAGCGGAAGTACATGACGTAGGCGAACGACTGCAGGAACGCCAGGCCCACGGTCATGTAGCGCGTGTACTGCGTGATCTTGGCGTAGCCCGACTCGCCCTCCTTCTGGAGGCGCTCGAGCGACGGGACCACCACGGTGAGCAGCTGCAGGATGATGCTCGCGGTGATGTACGGCATGATCCCCAGCGCGAACACCGCGAAGCGCGTGAGCGCGCCTCCCGCGAACAGGTTGAGGAAGTTCAGGATGTTCGTGGTGCCCTGGTTCTGGAGCGCCGCCGCGAGCTTGTCGGGCTCGACGCCGGGCACGGGCACGTACGACCCGAAGCGGAACACCAGCAGCATGGCCGCGGTGAACCAGAGCTTCTTGCGCAGCTCCGGGGACCGGAGCGAGTTGAGCATGGCCTGGAGCATCAGCGGGCCTGGCCCGGGGTCCCCCTACTCGCTGCCGGCGCTGCCGACGAGCTCGACGCGGCCGCCGGCCGCCTCGATCTTGGCCACGGCGGCGGCCGATGCCTGGTCCACGCGCACCGTGAGGGCGTGCGTGATGTCGCCACCCGCGAGCAGCTTCACCGGGTACGCGCGGTTGGAGTTGTTCTTGACCAGGCCCTGCTTGGCGAGCGCCTCGGCGTCCACCACGTCACCGGCGGCGAAGGCCTTGGCCAGCGCCCCCACGTTGACGGGCACCGAGTTGGTGCGGAACGGGCCGATGGGCATCGACTTCTTGTGGTTGGGGCCGCGCAGCTTGCCCTTCTGCATGTGGATGGGGATCGTGCCGCCGCGGTAGCCCGGACGCGGGCCGGGGCCGGAGCGCGCGCCGGCGCCCTTCATGCCACGACCGCAGGTCTTGCCCTTGCCGGAGCCGGGGCCGCGCCCCACCCGCTTGCGACGGTGCTTCGCGCCGGGGTTCGGACCGAGGCTCTCCAGGCGGACCTCCTCGGGGTCAACCCCGCCGTCCACCTTGGGATCGTCAGCTGCCACTCTGGACCTCCTCCACCTGCACGAGGTTGGCGACCTTGCGAAGCGCGCCCTGCAGCGACGGCGAGTCCTCGTGCACCGCCGTCTTGCCGATGCGCCCGAGGCCCAGCGCGCGCAGCGTGCCGCGGTGGCGCTGGGAGCTCCCGATCTGGGAGCGCACCTGGGTGATCTTCAGGGTGCTCACGCGGTGACCTCCTCCGCGACCTCGGCCACCACGTCGTCGGCGGGCTTCGTCGATCCGCCGGAGGTGCCCAGCACCTCGGCGACCGTCTTGCCGCGCAGCGCCGCCACCTGCTCGGGCGTGCGAAGGCTCTTGAGGCCCGCCACGGTGGCGGCCACGAGGTTGACCGGGTTGGTGGTGCCGAGCGACTTGCTGAGGATGTCGCGCACGCCCGCGAGCTCGAGCACGGCACGCACCCCGCCGCCGGCGATGACGCCGGTACCCGGGGCGGCCGGCTTCAGCAGCACGCGCCCGGCGCCGTGGTGGCCGATCACCTCATGCGTGATGGTCGAGCCGTAGCGCGGCACGCGGAACATGTTCTTCTTGGCGTCGTCCACGGCCTTCTGGATGGCCAGCGGCACCTCGTTCGCCTTGCCGTGGCCCACGCCCACCGCATCGACCTCGTTGCCGACCACCACGAGGGCCGAGAACGAGAACCGGCGGCCGCCCTTCACGACCTTGGCGACGCGGTTGACCTGCACCACGCGCTCGGAGAGCTCTGCGCCCTCCGTAGGGACCTTTTCGCGACTGCGCTCTGCCATTGCCTCTTCCCCGGTCCTCTAGAACTCGAGCCCGCCCTCGCGGGCGCCGTCGGCGAGGGACTTGACCCTGCCGTGGTACAGGTAGCCGCCGCGGTCGAAGACCACGCTGGTCACGCCGGCGGCCTTGCCGCGCTCGGCGATGAGCTTTCCCACCTCGGCAGCCGCCGGGCCCTTCGCCAGGCCCTTGAGCGGGGCCTCGTGCGATCCGGCCGCGGCCACGGTGTGCCCACGGTCGTCGTCGATGAGCTGCGCGTAGATGCGCAGGTTCGAACGCGACACCGACAGGCGCGGACGCTCGGCGGTGCCGTGGACCTTGCCGCGGACGCGGCGGTGACGACGCGCGCGGGCGTCGCGTGTGCTGATCTTGCCCATCTCTCCTAGGCCCTCTTCCCGACCTTGCGCCTGACGACCTCGCCCTCGTAGCGGATGCCCTTGCCCTTGTAGGGCTCGGGCGGCCGCACGCGGCGGATCTCCGAGGCGATCTGGCCGACCTGCTGCTTGTCGATGCCGGACACCACGATCTGCGTTGCCTCGGGCACCTCGAACGTGATGCCCTCCGGCGGCTCGAAGGTGACCGGGTGCGAGAAGCCCACGGCCAGCTCGAGGTTCTTGCCCTTCAGCTGGGCGCGGTACCCCACGCCCACCAGCTCGAGCCGGCGCTCGAAGCCCGTCGTCACGCCCGCGACCATGTTGGCCACCAGGGTGCGTGAGAGGCCGTGGAGGGCACGGTGCGGCCCGCGGTCGGTGGGACGGGTCACCACGAGGGTGCCGTCCTCCTGGGCCACGCGAATGGGCTCCACCACCACGTGCTCGAGTTCGCCCTTGGGTCCCTTGACGGAGACCTTCTGGCCCGAGATGTCCACGGTGACCCCATCGGGCACCGGAATGGGCGCGCGTCCGATTCGGCTCACGGTCGCTCCTCCCCTACCAGACCGTGCACAGGACCTCGCCGCCAACTCCGCGGCGACGGGCCTCGTGGCCCGTGAGCAGTCCCTGTGATGTCGAGATGATTGCGACGCCCATGCCGCCCAGAACCTTGGGCAGGGAGTCCTTGTCGGCGTACACGCGGCGACCCGGCTTGGACACGCGGCTGATGCCGGTGATCACGCGGCGGCGGTCGTCGTCGTACTTGAGCTTCACCGTGAGCGTCGAACGGGTGCCGTCGCTGCCGGTCTCGTAGCCGGCGATGTAGCCCTGCTCCTCGAGCACGCGGGCGATGTCGGCCTTCAGCCGGCTCGACGGCATGTCGACGGTGTCGTGCAGCGCCATGTTGGCGTTGCGGATGCGCGTGAGCATGTCTGCGATGGGATCGGTGAGCATCGGGCTACCAGCTGGACTTCGTCATGCCGGGGATGTGCCCGGCGTGGGCCTCATCGCGCAGGCAGATACGGCACAGGCCGAACTTGCGGAACACCGCCCGCGAGCGACCGCACCGGTGGCACCGGGTGTATGCCTGCGTGCGGTACTTGGGAGGCCGTGAGGCCTTCACCTTCAGGGACGTCTTCGCCACGTGTTCCTGGACCTTCCTCTATCGCTTGCGGCCACGGCCGCCGTACTTGCGCATCTTCTTGCGACGACGAGCCGCGCGCTCCTCGGCCGTGTACCCCTCCTCGCGGAAGGGCATGCCCAGCTCCTGCAGCAGGGCCTTGGCCTCCTCGTCGGTGCGGGCGCTCGTCGTGATGGTGACGTTGAGCCCGCGAACCGCCCCGACCTTGTCGTAGTCGATCTCCGGGAAGATCGTCTGCTCGCGAAGGCCGAGGTTGTAGTTGCCGCGACCGTCGAACCCGTCGGGGTTGATGCCGCGGAAGTCGCGGATGCGGGGCAGCGCGACCGTGTTGAGCCGGTCGAGGAACTCCCACATGCGGGCGCCGCGCAGCGTGACCTTCGCGCCGATGGGCATGCCCTCGCGCAGCTTGAACTGCGCGATCGACTTGCGGGCGCGGGTGATGGCCGGGCGCTGGCCCGAGATGATCGCGAGCTCCTCGACGGCGTCGTCGAGTGCCTTGGAGTTGGCCTTGGCGTCGCCCACGCCCATGTTGAGCGTGATCTTCTCGATGCGCGGGTGCTGCATCGACGACGAGTACCCGAAGCGCTCCTGCAGCTTCGGGCGCACCTCGTCCTCGTAGCGCTGCTTGAGGCGCGCGGGCGGAATGGCGGTGGCGGTGTCGGTGCTCAATCCAGGGCCTTCCCGGTACGGGCGGACACGCGGATGCGCTTGCCGTCCTTCTCCTCGATGCGCACCCGGCACGGCTTCTTGTCGGACGGGTCGATCGGCATCACGTTCGAGAGGTGAATCGGGGCGGGCTTCTCGATGATGCCGCCCGGGTCGTCCGGCGGACGCGCCTTGGTGTGGCGCTTCACCATGTTGAGGCCCTCCACCAGCACGCGCTGGTCCTTGGGGCTGACCTCCAGCACGGTGCCGGTGCGGCCCTTGTCCTTGCCGGCGATGCACATGACCTGATCGCCCTTCTTCACGCGCGCAGGCACTACAGCACCTCCGGGGCGAGCGAGACGATCTTCATGAACTGCTTCTCGCGCAGCTCGCGGGCGACCGGTCCGAAGATTCGGGTGCCGCGCGGGTTCTGGGCGTTGTCGATGATGACGGCGGCGTTCTCGTCGAATGCGATGAACGTGCCGTCCTCCCGCGGGTGCGCCTTCTTGGTGCGCACCACCACGGCCTTCACCACGTCGCCCTTCTTCACGGCGCCATTGGGCGTCGCCTGCTTGACGGTGGCGACGATGGTGTCGCCCACGTGCGCGTAGCGGCGCCGGCTGCCGCCGAGGACGCGGATGCACAGGAGCTCCCTGGCCCCCGTGTTGTCCGCGACGCGGAGTCGTGATTCGTTCTGGATCATCGCGTGCTCCTAGCGGGCCTTCTCGACGATCTCGACGAGGCGCCAGCGCTTCTGCTTCGACAGCGGACGGCACTCGATCACGCGCACCACGTCGCCCACGCCGGCCTCGTTGCGCTCGTCGTGCGCGTGCAGCTTCGACGAGCTGCGCACGGTCTTGCCATAGACGGGGTGGCGGCGGGAGGTGTCCACGCGAATCGTGATCGTGCGGTCACGCGCGTCGCTCGTGACGATGCCCTGGCGCACCTTGCGCCGGGCCACGCTCTCCTGGGGCGTCTCAGCCATTCGCGGCATCCTCCTTGGCAATCTCGCGCTCGCGGGCGATCGTGAGGATCTGGGCGACCTCGCGCTTGCGCACGCCGATCTCGCTCGTGCGCTCCAGCGCGCCCGTGGGCAGCTGGAATCGCAGGTTGAAGAGCGCCTGGCGCGACTCCTCGAGCCTGAGTGCGAGCTGGTCATCCGACAGCTCGCGCAGTTCACTGGCCTTCTGCGTCGGCATTGCCTAGGCGTCCTCGCGCGTCACGAACTTGCACTTCACGGGCAGCTTCATCGCGGCGAGGCGCATGGCCTCCCGCGCGGTCTCCTCGGGCACGCCCGAGAGCTCGAACATCACCTTGCCGGGCTTCACCACGGCAACCCACGCCTCGGGAGAACCCTTGCCGGAGCCCATGCGGGTCTCGGCCGGCTTCTTGGTGACGGGAAGGTGCGGGAACAGGTTGATCCACACCTTGCCCTGGCGCTTGATGTAGCGGGTCATGGCCACACGGGCGCTCTCGATCTGGCGGTTGGTGATCCAGGCGTTCTCGAGCGACTTCAGGCCGTACTGGCCGAAGTGGACTTCCTGGTTCCCCTTCGACTCGCCACGGCGACGGCCGCGGTGAGCCTTGCGGTACTTGGTGCGCTTGGGCATCAGCATGGCGCTACCTCGATCCCTCTGACGGAGCGCCACCCTGGCCACCACGGCCCTGGCCGCCACGACCCTGGCCGCCGCCCTGGCCACCGGGACCGCCCTGGCCACCACGGCCGCGGCCGTCGCGACGCGGGCGACGCGGAGGGGGCGCGTCGAGCTCGTTGCTGCGTCCGCGGGCGTCCACGACGCCCTCGGGCAGCACCTCGCCCTTGTTGATCCACACCTTCACGCCGATGCGGCCGAAGGTGGTCTTCGCCTCGGCGAAGCCGTAGTCGATGTCCGCGCGCAGGGTGTGCAGGGGCACCCGGCCGTCGGAGTAGTGCTCCGAGCGCGACATCTCCGAGCCGCCGAGGCGACCACCGCACTGCACCTTCACGCCCTGGGCGCCGGAGCGCATGGCCGAGGTGAGCGCGCGCTTCATGGCGCGACGGAACGACACGCGGTTCTCGAGCTGCTCGGCGATCGACTGCGCCACCAGGGCGGCGTCGAGCTCCGGGCGCTTGATCTCGTTGATGTTGATCTGGATCTGCTTGCCGGTGAGCTGGTTCAGCTCACGGCGCAGGGCGTCCACCTCGGAGCCGCTCTTGCCGATCACGATGCCCGGGCGGGCCGTGAAGATGTCGACGGTGAGCTTGGTGGCGTCCTTGCGGATCTGGATGTCCGACAGGCCGGCGTGGCTGAGCTTGCGCGTGATGTGATCACGCACGGCGCGGTCCTCGTCGAGGTACGCCGCGTAGTCGCGCTCGGTGTACCAGTTGCTCTTCCAGCCCTGGAGGATGCCGATGCGGAATCCGGTGGGGTTGACCTTCTGGCCCATCAGGCACGTCCCTCCGCCTCGGAGCCATGCGGGCCAAGGCCGATCGTGATGTGGCAGGTGCGCTTGTTGATGCGCGAGGCGCGGCCCTGGGCACGCGGGCGGAAGCGCCGCATGGTGGGGCCCTCGTCGATGGTCACCCGCGTGAGGTAGAGCTCGCGGACGTCCAGGCCCGCGTTGTGGTCGGCGTTCGCCATGGCCGACTCCAGCACCTTGCGCACCGGCTCGGCGGCGCCGCGGGTGGAGAAGGCCAGGATCGCCTGGGCCTCGGGCACGGACTTGTCGCGGATGAGGTCGGCGACCAGCCGGGCCTTGCGGGCCGACACGCGCACGAACTTGGCCGTGGCCTGCGGGCGGGCGGGCTTGCGGTTGCGCACCTTGTCGGAGCGCGCGGGCTCGTTCGTGGTGGCCTCCGGGGCCTCCACGTCCGTGCCCTCGGCGTCGGTGGCCTCCACGTCGGGAGCCTCCACCTCGGCCTCGGTCGCCTCTGCTGTGGTCTCGGTGCTCACGTCAGCGCCTCGAGGTCTGCCGGTCGTCGCCGTGACCCTTGTAGGTACGGGTGGGCGCGAACTCGCCGAGCTTGTGCCCGACCATGCTCTCGGAGATGAACACGGGCACGTGCTTGCGGCCGTCGTGGACGGCGATGGTGTGCCCGACCATCTCGGGGAAGATCGTTGACGAGCGCGACCACGTACGCAGCATGCGCTTCTCGTTCGAGGTGTTCATCTCCTCGATGCGGCTGATCAGTGTGGGGTCGACGAACGGACCCTTCTTGAGGCTTCGGCTCATCGGCCTTCCGTGTGCTTGCCGCGCTTGCGTCCGCGGACGATCAACTTCTGGCTCGCCTTCTTCGGGTCACGCGTGCGGTGACCGTTGGTCGGCTTGCCCCAGGGGGTCACCGGGTGGCGACCGGAGTTGCTCTTGCCCTCACCACCACCGTGCGGGTGGTCCACCGGGTTCATGGCCGAACCACGGACGGTGGGGCGAACGCCGCGCCAGCGGCTGCGGCCGGCCTTGCCCCCCACCTCGTTCGAGTGGGAGGTGTTGCCGAGCTGGCCGACGGTGGCGCGGCAGTCGATGTGCACCATGCGCATCTCGGTACTCGGCAGGCGCAGGGTGGCGTAGTCGCCCTCCTTCGCCACGAGCTGGGCACCGGTGCCGGCCGAGCGGCACATCTGGCCTCCGCGGCCGATCTGCAGCTCGATGTTGTGCACGATGGTTCCCGTCGGGATGTCCCGCAGGGCGAGCGCGTTGCCCGGGCGGATGTCCGCGCCGGGGCCGCTCATGACGGTGTCGCCCACGTCCAGGCGCAGCGGCGCGAGGATGTAGCGCTTCTCGCCGTCGACGTAGTGCAGCAGGGCGATGCGGGCGGTGCGGTTCGGGTCGTACTCGATCGAGGCCACGCGCGCGGGCACGCCGTCCTTGGTGCGCTTGAAGTCGATCACGCGGTAGCGACGCTTGTGCCCGCCACCCTTGTGACGCGTGGTGATGCGCCCGTTGTTGTTGCGGCCGCCCGTCTTGTGGATGGGCTCGAGCAGCGACTTCTCGGGCGTGCTCGTGGTGACCTCGGCGAAGTCCGAGCTGGCGACGAAGCGCCGGCCGGGCGAGGTGGGCTTGTGCTTGCGGATACCCATCAGGCGCCCTCGAAGATGTCGATGGAGTCGCCGGGCACGAGCTCGACGATGGCCTTCTTCCAGCCGGGGCGGGTGCCCATGCTGCGCCCGCGCCGCTTGGGCTTGGGCTGCACCTTGACGATGCGCACGTCGGTGACCGTCACGTCGAAGAGCTCCTCGACGGCCTGGCGGATCTCCACCTTGTGGGCATCGTCCAGCACGCGGAAGGTGTACTGGTTGTGCGCCTGCACGAGCAGGTAGCTCTTCTCCGAGACCACCGGGCTCACGATGGCGCGGCGGACGTCGTCGCGGAGGTCGTTGCCGGTGCTCACGCGTCATCCCCCTCGGCGTCGGCCGCGGGGCCGGCGGTGCCGTTCCAGCGGTCCCAGACCTCGCGCTCCACGAGCACCGAGCGTCCGGCCATGATGTCCACGGTCTCGATGTCACGGGCCTCGAGCACGCGGACGTCACGCATGTTGCGGAACGACAGCGCGTCGGGCGACGATGACTCGCTCACCACCACGAGCAGCGGGCGGGCCGCCAACTCGGCGGGCGCCTTCGCGAGGTACTCGGCGGCGCGCTTGGTGGACGGGGCGTCCCAGCCGGTGGGCTCCATCACGGCGATCGAGCCGCGCTCCACGTGGGCCTTGAGGGCCGAGCGGAACGCCTGGCGGTACGCCTTGCGGTTGACCTTGCCACCGTAGTTGCGCGGGTGCGGTCCGAACGTGACTCCACCGCCGACCCAGATGGGCGAACGGCTCGAGCCCGCACGGGCGCGGCCGGTGCCCTTCTGGCGCCACGGCTTCTTGCCACCGCCGCGGACGTCGCTGCGGGTCTTGGTGCTGTGCGTGCCGGCCCGACGCCAGGCCATCTCGGCCGTGACGACCTCGTGGATGAGGTGCGGCTTGATGTCCTGGGCCTCGAGGTCGGCGCCGAGGTCGGCGGCGCCGGACGCCTTGCCGGTCTTGGTGAGCAGGTGCGCAGCCATCAGTCGGGCCTCACATAGACGATCGAGCCGACGGCGCCGGGCACCGCGCCCTTGACGAGCAGGATGTTGCGGGCCGGGTCGCGGTCGACCACCTGCAGGCCGCGCTGGGTCACCTGGCGGGCGCCCATGTGGCCGGCCATGCGGATGCCCTTGAACACGCGCGCCGGGTAGGCCGCGGCACCGATCGAGCCCGGGCCACGCACGTTGTGCGAGCCGTGGCTCTTGGGGCCGCGCTTGAAGTTGTGGCGCTTGATCGTTCCCGCGTAGCCCTTGCCCTTGGAGGTGCCGGTGACCTTCACGTAGGAACCGGGCACGAACGACTCGACGGTGACCAGCTGGCCCTCGGAGAGCTCGTCGCCCTCCCCCAGGCCGAGGTCCTCGGGCGAGAACTCGTGCAGGTGCCGCACCAGCGGCGCGCCGGCCTTCTCGAGGTGGCCCTGCTCGGGCTTGTTGATGTGCTTCGCCTTGGCCGCGCCGAAGCCCAGCTGCACGGCCGAGTAGCCGTCGCGCTCGTCGGTCTTCACCTGCACCACGGGGCAGGGGCCGGCCTCGATGACGGTGAGGGGAACCCTCGCGCCGTCCTCGGCGAAGATCTGGGTCATTCCGACCTTGCGTCCGATGATCGCGGCCATCGTCAGACCTTGATCTCGATGTCGACGCCGGCGGGGAGGTCGAGGCGCATGAGCGAGTCGACCGTCTTGGGCGTGGGGGAGAAGATGTCGATGAGGCGCTTGTGGGTGCGCACCTCGAAGTGCTCCCGCGAGTCCTTGTCCTTGAACGGGCCCTTGATGACGCAGTAGCGGTGGCACTCGGTGGGGAGCGGCACGGGTCCGGAGATGGTCGCGCCACTCCGCTGGGCCGTCTCCACGATGGAGGCCGCGCTCTTGTCGATCAGCTCATGGTCATAGGCCTTGAGCCTGATGCGGATTTTGTTCTGCGTGATCAAGGTTCGGTCTTCTCGTTCTGCGTCGTCGGGTGCTGCGCGGGGAAAGAGAGGGCCCCGCCCCCCAGCATCGGGGTGACGGGGCCCGTCCAACAGGTGCTGCTACTCGAGGATCTGCTCCACCACACCGGCGCCCACGGTGCGGCCGCCCTCGCGAATGGCGAAGCGCAGGCCGTCCTCCATGGCGATCGGCACGATGAGCTCCACCTCGAGCACCGCGTTGTCGCCCGGCATGATCATCTCGGCCCCGTCGAGGAGCTGGATGACGCCGGTCACGTCGGTGGTGCGGAAGTAGAACTGCGGGCGGTAGCCGTTGACGAACGGCGTGTGACGGCCGCCCTCCTCCTTGGAGAGCACGTACACCTGCGCCTTGAACTTCGTGTGCGGGGTGATGCTGCCGGGAGCGGCGAGCACCTGGCCGCGCTGGATGTCCTCGCGCTTCACACCGCGGAGCAGGGCGCCGATGTTGTCGCCGGCCTGGCCCTGGTCGAGCAGCTTGCGGAACATCTCGACGCCGGTGACGACGGTCTTCTCGATCTCCGGCTGCATGCCGACGACCTCGACCTCGTCATTGACGTTGATGATGCCGCGCTCGACGCGACCGGTGGCCACGGTGCCGCGACCGGTGATCGTGAAGACGTCCTCCACGGGCATCAGGAAGGGCTTGTCCACGTCGCGCTCGGGGAGCGGCACGTAGTCGTCCACGGCCTGCATCAGCTCGAGGATCTGCTCCTGCGCGGCGGCGTCGCCGTTCAGGGCGTTGAGCGCCGAGACCTTGACGACGGGGATGTCGTCACCCGGGAACTCGTACTCGCTGAGCAGCTCACGGACCTCGAGCTCCACGAGCTCGAGCAGCTCCTCGTCGTCCACCATGTCGGCCTTGTTGAGGGCCACCACGATGTACGGCACGCCCACCTGGCGGGCGAGCAGGATGTGCTCACGGGTCTGCGGCATCGGGCCGTCAGCGGCCGACACCACCAGGATCGCCCCGTCCATCTGGGCGGCACCCGTGATCATGTTCTTGATGTAGTCAGCGTGACCCGGGCAGTCGACGTGGGCGTAGTGACGGCCCTCCGTCTCGTACTCCACGTGCGAAGTCGCGATGGTGATGCCGCGCTCGCGCTCCTCCGGGGCGTTGTCGATCTCATCGAAGCTGCGCACCTCGCCGCCGAACTTCTGGCCGAGCGTCTGGGTGATGGCAGCAGTGAGGGTCGTCTTGCCGTGGTCGACGTGACCGATGGTGCCCACGTTCACGTGGGGCTTCGAGCGGTCGAACTTCTCCTTCGCCATCCCATGCTCCTCATGCGCGTCCGAGCGGGCGAACGACCATCCGGGTCGCCACCCGCCTGTGCTTCCGAATAGGCCCACTCATGCAACGCGCGGCCCTGATGGCCGCGCGTAAGAAGGCCGTTGCTCTTTCGAGCCGGGGGAACATAGCACGCGGAACGCGGCTCGCAAGCCGGACTTCGGTGAGCGGTCGGGCATAGCATCGGGAGCGTGGATAACGCCCATCACGCGCTGCTGGATCTCGCCCGCCAGGCACGGGGTGACGTGCGTGGCGATGCGGCCACGCGCGAGCTCTATGCCGTGGACGCCAGCCTCTACCGCCGGGTGCCCGTGGGGGCCCTGCTCGCCGCGCACGAGGACGACCTCGCGCTGGCCGTGGACGCCTGCGCGCGGCACGACATCCCCCTCACCATGCGGGGTGCGGGCACGAGCCTCGCCGGGCAGTCGGTGGGCCGCGGCCTGGTGGTCGACTGCTCGCGCCTGCGCGGAATCGAGGTGGACGCCGCCTCCATGACGGCCCGCGTGGGGCCGGGCGTGGTGCTCGACGACCTCAACCGCGCGGCGGGGGCGCACGGCCTGATGTTCGGCCCCGACGTGGCCACCGGCAGCCGGGCGACGCTCGGCGGGATGATCGGCAACAACTCCGCGGGCGCCCGGTCGATCGTCCACGGCATGACCGCCGACAACCTCGTGGAGCTCGACGTCGTGCTCGCCGACGGCACGCAGGCGTCCCTCGCGAAGGGGGGCCAGGCGCCCCCGGCGCTCGAGGCCGCACGGGCACTCGCCACCGACCAGGGCTTCCCCGGGCTCATGCGCCGGGTGTCGGGCTACGCCCTCGACAGGCTCGTGGGGCCCGCGCCCGACTGGCCGGCGTTCCTCTCGGGCAGCGAGGGCACGCTCGCGGTGATGCGCGGCGCGGTGGTGCGCCTGCTGCCCATCCCCGCCGAACGCGCGCTGGCCATCGTGGCCTTCCCCGATGTCGACTCCGCGCTCGATGCCGTGCCGGCGCTCATCGGCACCGGGCCGTCCGCCATCGAGCTCATGGACGCCTCGCTGGTGGACCCGGCCAACCGGCAGCCGGCCGAGCGCGCGCTGCTCGGCATCGTGGGCCAGGCGCCCGCGCTGCTCATGGTCGAGTACTCCGGCGAGCCCGGCGAGGCATCCGGGAGGGCCCGGGCGCTGGCCGGTGCCACGGTCATCGCCGACCCGGTCGACCAGGCGGCCGTGTGGACCATCCGGCGCACCGGCATCGCCCGCGCGCTTCGCACCGAGGGCGATGAGAAGCCCATCCCCTTCATCGAGGACCCGGCGGTGCCGCCCGAGCAGCTGGCGCCGTTCGCCCGCGAGGTGCGCCGGGTGCTCCACGACGAGGGCATGGGTGACGCCGTCTGGTACGGCCACGCGAGCGTGGGCTGCCTGCACATCCGGCCCATGGTCGACCTGCGCGCGCCGGGGGCGCCGGCGCAGGTGCGCCGGGTGGCCGAGGCGGTTGCCGACATCGTTGCCGCACACGGCGGGTCGCTGTCGGGCGAGCACGGCGACGGCCGACTGCGCGGCGAGCTGCTGCCACGCATGTACGACGACGACCTGCTGGGGCGCTTCGACGCGGTGAAGCGCGCGCTCGATCCCAAGGGCATCCTCAACCCGGGAATCATCACCGACCCCGAGCCGCTCGATGAGGGCCTGCGCATCCAGGCCTCCCCCGCCCTGCACCACATCAGCACGGCCGTCTCGTTCGACTCGGCCGGCGGCCTGCAGCGCGCGGCCGAGGCCTGCAATGGCAACGGCCAGTGCCGCAGGTCGGACGCCGTGATGTGCCCGTCGTACCAGGCACTGCGCGATGAGCGGCACTCCACGCGCGGGCGCGCGGTGCTGCTGCGCGCCGCCATCGAGGGCAATCTCGACCTGGGCCTGGCCGACCCCGGACTGTCCGAGGCGCTGGACCTGTGCCTGTCGTGCCGCGCGTGCGCCACCGAGTGCCCCGCGGGGGTGGACATGTCGCGGCTGAAGGTGGAGGCCATGGTGCACCGCCACGCCGAGCAGCGGCCCTCCCCCGCCGTGCTGGCCGCCGCACATGCGCACGACCTGATGCGGGCGGGGTCGCGGTCGCCACGGCTGGCCCGGCGCGCCGCGCGCCTTGCGGAGGGGCGCCTCGGCCGCACGGCCCCGCTGCCGGTGCGCGAGTGGCGCCCGCCTGCGCCCGCGGGCGACGGCACGCCGATCGGACTCTTCGCCGACACCTGGACGCGCTTCCTCAACCCGCCCGTGGGCGACGCCGCCGTGCGCGTGCTGGACACCGCGGGGGCGCGGGTGCAGGTGCTGTCGGGGGGCTGCTGCGGCCGTCCGGCCCTGTCGCAGGGCATGCCCGACCTCGCCCGCACGCAGGGCCTCAAGGTGCTGGATGCACTGGCCCCCTATGCGATGGGCGGCCACCCGATCGTGGTGCTGGAGCCCTCGTGCCTGTCGATGCTGGCGTCCGACCTGCCGTGGCTGCTGCCCGACGATCCCCGGGCCGGGTGGGTGGCCGGCGCCGTGGTGTCGTTCGAGCAGTCGGTGCTCGACCTCGGCCTGGAGGTTCCCGGGATGGCCGGTGCACCCCTGGTGCACCGGCACTGCCACGCGCGGGCCGACGGCGACGCGGCCGCCGTGGCGGCCATGGGGCCCGGCGCCACGGCCACGGACGCCGGCTGCTGCGGAATGGCCGGGGCCTTCGGCTACCTGCACCCCGAGGTATCGCGCCTCATCGGCGAGGACCGCCTGGCGCCGCAGGTGCGGGAGTCATCGGCCCCACTGGTGGCGGCGGGCGTGAGCTGCCGCGAGCAGATCGCCGACCTCACCGGTCGCGAGGCACTGCACCCGGCCGAGCACCTGGACCGCCTGCTGCACGGGTAGGCGGGCGGGCGTCAGTCGCTCGCCGCGCCCACCTTGGCCTTGATCTCCTCGGAGATGCTCTGCGGCACCTCGGCGTAGTGGTCGAACTGCATGGTGAAGGTGGCACGGCCCTGGGTGGCCGAGCGCACCGAGGTGGCGTAGCCGAACATCTCGGACAGCGGCACCTGGGCCTGGATGGTCCCGGTGGTGCCCTTCTCCTCCATGCCGCCGATGCGGCCGCGGCGGCCGTTCAGGTCGCCCACCACCGTGCCCATGAACTCGGTGGGGCACACGACCTCCACGGCCATGAGCGGCTCGAGCAGGCACGGGCTGGCGCGCTTGGCGGCCTCGCGGATGGCCATGGAGCCGGCGATCTTGAAGGCGCCCTCGTTGGAGTCGACGTCGTGGTACGAGCCGTCGATGAGCTCCACCTTCACGTCGACCATCGGGTAGCCCGCCACCACGCCGCCCTCGAGGGCCTCCTTGATGCCCTCGTCGACGGCCGGGATGTACTCCTTCGGGATCGATCCACCCACGGTCTTGTTCTCGAACTCGTAGCCCTTGCCCGGCTCGTTCGGCTCGACCGAGATGTACACGTGGCCGTACTGGCCGCGACCGCCGGACTGGCGCACGAAGCGTCCTTCGACCTTCTCGACGCGCTTGCGGATCGTCTCGCGGTAGGCCACCTGGGGCGCGCCCACGTTGGCGTCCACGCTGAACTCGCGCATGAGGCGGTCGACGATGATCTCCAGGTGCAGCTCGCCCATGCCGGCGATGACCGTCTGGCCGGTCTCCTCGTCGGTGCGCACGCGGAAGGTGGGGTCCTCGTCCTGCAGGCGCTGCAGGGCGGTGGAGAGCTTCTCCTGGTCGGCCTTCGTCTTGGGCTCGATGGCCAGGCGGATCACCGGGTCGGGGAAGGTCATCTCCTCCAGGATCACCGGGTCGGCCGGGTCGCAGAGGGTGTCTCCCGTGGTGGTGCTCTTCAGGCCCACCGCGGCCACGATGTCGCCGGCCGATGCCGCATCGGCCTCCTCGCGGTGGTTCGCATGCATCATGAGCAGGCGGCCGATGCGCTCCTTGCGCTCGCCCTTGGTGGCGTTGACGATGCCGTCGCCCGCGTTGATGGTGCCGGAGTACACGCGCAGGAAGGTGAGGCGTCCGACATACGGGTCGCTCATCACCTTGAAGGCCAACGCCGAGAACGGCGCGGCCGGGTCGGCGGGGCGCTCGACCTCCTCGCCGCGATCGTCCACGCCCTCAGCGGGCGGCACGTCGAGCGGCGAGGGCATGAAGTCCACGACGGCGTCCAGCAGCGGCTGCACGCCCTTGTTCTTGAACGACGACCCGCAGAGCACGGGGGTCATGTCGATGGCCAGCACCGCGGTGCGGATGGCCTTCTTCATGAGCTCGGGCGAGATCTCGTTGCCCTCGAGGTAGGCCTCGGCGAGCTCGTCGTCGCTGTCGGCGAGCGCCTCGATGAGCTGCTCGCGCGCGACCTCGGCGTCGGTGGACATCGACTCGGGGATCGGCCCCACCTCGACCTCGGTGCCGAGGTCATCCTTGTAGGTGGTGGCGTTCATCTCGACCAGGTCGATGATGCCGGCGAACTCGGCCTCGGCGCCGATGGGAAGCTGGATCGGCACCGCGCGGGCGCCCAGGCGGTCGATCATGGTCTGCACGGCGGCGTCGAAGTCGGCGCCGATGCGGTCCATCTTGTTCACGTAGGCGATGCGCGGCACGCGGTAGCGGTCGGCCTGGCGCCACACCGTCTCGGACTGCGGCTCCACGCCGGCCACCGAGTCGAACACGGCCACGGCGCCGTCGAGCACGCGCAGCGAGCGCTCCACCTCGACGGTGAAGTCGACGTGGCCCGGGGTGTCGATGATGTTGATTCGGTGGTCGCGCCAGAAGCAGGTGGTGGCGGCGGAGGTGATGGTGATCCCGCGCTCCTGCTCCTGCTCCATCCAGTCCATGGTGGCCGCGCCCTCGTGCACCTCACCGATGCGGTGGGTGCGACCCGTGTAGTAGAGGATGCGCTCGGTCGTGGTGGTCTTGCCCGCATCGATGTGGGCCATGATCCCGATGTTCCGGGTGTCCGCGAGCGGGACCTTCTTCTCAGACACTGAATCTCACCTGTCCGTAACGATGTGGCACGGGGAACCGATTCCCCCGCGACGTCTCTTCTGCATGCAAGCCCACCCCGGCCGGAATCGGCCGGGGAACGGGCGCTACCAGCGGTAGTGCGCGAAGGCCTTGTTGGCCTGCGCCATCCGGTAGAGGTCATCCTTGCGCTTGAAGGCGCCGCCCTGCGAACCGAGGGCGTCGAGCAACTCGTTGGCGAGCCGCTCGCTCATCTGCTTCTCGCGGCGCTGCCGCGCGAAGAGGACGATCCAGCGGATGGCCAGGGTGCGCCCGCGACGGGACGGCACCTCGATCGGCACCTGATAGGTGGCGCCACCCACGCGGCGGCTCTTCACCTCGAGCGCCGGCGTGACATTGCGGATGGCCTCCTCCATGACCTGCACCGGGTCGCGCCCCGTGCGGTCGCGGATGCGCTCGAGGGCGTCGTACACGGTGCGCTCGGCCACCGACTTCTTGCCGTCCGAAAGGACCTTGTTGATGAGCTGGGTCACGACGACGTTGTCGTAGACGGGGTCCGGGATGAGCGGACGGCGTGTGATTGCTGCGCGGCGGGGCATCTGCCTACTTCGGTGTCTTGGCGCCGTACTTCGAACGCGCCTGCTTGCGGTCTGAGACGCCGGCGGTGTCGAGCGCGGCGCGGATGACCTTGTACCGGACGCCCGGAAGGTCCTTCACGCGGCCTCCACGCACGAGCACCACCGAGTGCTCCTGGAGGTTGTGGCCCTCGCCGGGGATGTAGCTCGTGACCTCCATCCCGTTGGTGAGCCGCACACGCGCAACCTTGCGCAGCGCCGAGTTCGGCTTCTTCGGGGTGGTGGTGTAGACCCTGGTGCACACGCCGCGCTTCTGCGGCGCCCCGCGCAGGGCGGGCGTGGAGGTCTTGGTCGCCTTGGGCTTGCGGCCCTTGCGGACCATCTGGTTAATCGTTGGCACGAGCCTCTTCCGGACTATGGGCGTGTTGAGCCGTTCGCCCCGGCGGGCGAGCGGTCCGGGACCGTATCACGGCGAATGAGGCGGTCCAAGATCGCTCGGGGCCCCCTTCGTGCGCGCCAGGGCAAGGGCCGCGCCCACGAGCCCGCCCAGTGCCACCGCCGCCAGCACCACCGACTGCCACGTGACCACCGGGCCGAGCACCGGGTAGAAGGTGAACCCGGTGATCCCCGCCGCGATGGCCCACGCCACGGTGGCCGCCAGGATCAGCGAGATGCCCAGCACGATGCGCTCTCCGACGTCTCGCCGGCGCTCGGGCAGCCGCGTGCGGCGCGCCTCGCCGTAGCCGCGTGCCGCCATGGCCTCGGCGGCGTCCAGGCCGCGCTCGAGCGCGGATCCCACGAGCGGCAGCGCCAGCGGCGCGGCGGCACGGGCGCGCTGCAGCCGTGATCCGGTGGTGAGCCCCACCCCGCGAAGGCGCGCGGTTTCGGAGATCGCCTGGGCATCACGGCGCATGGTGGGCACGAGCCTGGCCGCCAGTGCCGACACCAGCGCCGAGCGCGGCGCCACGCGACTGAGCCCGGCGAGCATGCGGTCGGGGTCTGCCCATGCGAACAGCGCCGCGATGAGGGCGATGGTGGCGAGCACCCGCGCGGCGGCGGTGGCACCCGCCACGAGCTCCTCGGCGGTGATCTCGCCGTTGAGCGGGGGCGGCACCGGGATGGTGAACAGGATGAGGTCACCCTGCCCGGACATCAGCGGGGTGAGGAGCACCAGGCCCACTGCCGAGATGATCGCCGCGACCACCACGAATCGCCCGGGGCTCCCGGGGGCGGCCCGCAGCAGCACCAGCGCACCGACCGCCAGCGCGAGGAGCACGAGCGGCTGGTCGGTGGTGAATGCCAGCACCACGGTGACGAGCACCAGCAGGACGATGGGCAGCGGCGCCCGGTCGCCCGCCACGGGAAGGCTCATTGCGTCGGCGGGGGGCTGGTCAGCGTGAGGTCGGCATCCATGCGCAGCGCCGCCACGCCATCGAGGTCGGTGCGGAGCACCCACCGCACGGGCATCTTGAGCTCGGGCGACCACCACACGCGATCATCGCGCACGCCCGCGACCGGGCCCGACACCTTTCCGCGCTTGTCGACCAGCAGCACCGGCACGGCGGTGCCGGCGACGTCGAGGGTCG
>JAFMJQ010000093.1 GCA_017853415.1 Thermoleophilia bacterium
CGGGCATCCCCGAGGACGACCCGCGCAACCCGGCCGTGATCGCCGACAACGTCGGTGACAACGTCGGCGACTGCGCCGGCATGGCTGCCGACCTCTTCGAGACCTACGCGGTCACCACGGTGGCCGTCATGTTCCTGGGCTCGCTGTTCTTCGTCGGCGGCAACGCCATGAACGCGATCATGTTCCCGCTGATCCTCGGCGGCGCGTCGATCATCACCTCGATCATCGGCACGTGGTTCGTGCGGCTCGGCAAGAACAGCTCGGTCACCTCGGCGCTCTACACGGGCCTCGGCGTGTCGGCCGTGCTGTCGGCGCTGCTCTTCATCCCGCTCACCAAGTGGCTGATGGAGGGCGTCGTGCCCAGCGGTGCCAACGGGATCATCCCGGGCGGGTGGGCCAACTACTACTGGGCCGCCCTGGTCGGCCTGGGCGTGACCATCCTGCTCGTGGCAATCACCGAGTACTACACCGGCACCATCTGGCCGCCGGTGCGCAGCATCGCCAAGGCGTCCGAGACCGGACACGCCACCAACATCATCGCCGGCCTCGCCGTGAGCCTGAAGGCCACCGCGCTTCCGGTGATCGTGATCGTGGCGGGCATCGTCAGCTCGTATGAGCTGGCGGGCTACTACGGAATCGGCGTCGCGGTCATGGCCATGCTCTCGCTTGCGGGGATCGTCGTCGCGCTCGATGCGTACGGCCCGATCACCGACAATGCGGGCGGCATCGCCGAGATGGCGGAGCTGCCGGACTCGGTCCGCGCGGTGACCGACCCGCTCGACGCGGTCGGCAACACCACGAAGGCCGTGACCAAGGGCTACGCCATCGGTTCCGCCGGCCTGGCCGCCGTGATCCTCTTCGTCTCGTACGTCGAGGAACTCAAGGTGGCCCTGGGCAAGGCGGGTTCGGCGGCGCTCGACCTGTCGTTCGACCTCTCCGATCCCTTCGTGGTGGTCGGACTCTTCATCGGCGGCCTCATGCCGTTCATCTTCGCCGCGTTCTCCATGGAGGCGGTGGGACGAGCGGGCGCGCAGGTCGTGGAAGAAGTGCGTCAGCAGTTCCGTGAGAAGCCGGGAATCATGCAGGGCACCGAGAAGCCGGACTACGCGCGCAGCGTGCGCATCGTCACGGCGTCCGCCCAGAAGCAGATGCTGGTCCCCGGCCTGATCCCGATCATCGTCCCGATCATCGTCGCCTTCATCTTCGGCGTCGACAACGGGCGCGTGATGCTCGGCGGGCTGCTGCTCGGCGTCATCGTCACGGGCATCTTCGTTGCCATCTCCATGACCTCAGGTGGTGGGGCATGGGACAACGCGAAGAAGTTCATCGAGGACGGCGAGTTCGGCGGAAAGGGATCCGAGGCCCACAAGGCCGCGGTGACCGGTGACACCGTTGGTGACCCCTACAAGGACACCGCGGGTCCCGCCATCAACCCGATGATCAAGATCGCCAACATCGTGGCGCTCCTGCTCATCCCCTTCCTGGTCTAGGAACGTCGGATCGGGGGCCCGGGCGACCGGGCCCCCGTATCCCACGGGTTCATGGACGCACGCGCCACGGCAACGGTTGTCCTCTCGGGGGCGATCCTTGCGCTCGGCGTGGTGCAGTTGGCCAGGTGCGCCGCCAGCGGCGCCAGCGCCATCGCCTGGGTGCTCGGCGTGGCCCTCGTGGTGGCCGGCGGCGGACGCCTGTGGCTGTGGTGGCGCCAGCGGTCGGACTAGGGTTCCGGCGACCTCGAGAGGGGAGTGCGGGTGTTCGTCGTTGTGGTGGGCTGTGGCCGTGTGGGCGCCCAGGTGGCGCGCGACCTCGTGGAGGACGGCCACGACGTCAACGTGATCGACCAGAACGCCGAGGCGCTCCAGCGCCTGGGCAGCGACTTTCCGGGCGAGTTCGTGCAGGGCGTGGCGCTCGAGACCACCGTGCTCGAGGCCGCGGGCATCGAGCGCGCCGATGCCTTCGTGGCCGCCACCAACGGCGACAACACCAACCTGGTCATCGCGCAGATCGCCCGTGATCGCTACCTCATCGATTGCGTCATCGTGCGCGTACTCGATCCCGCGCGCGCGAAGTTCTACGAGGAGAAGGGCCTCGTCACGGTGTGCCCCACCCGCACGGCGATCGACCGCATGTCGCAGGCGCTGCGTGCCTTCGCGACCACCGACGGGGAGGGCGCCTGATGTACGCGGTGATCGTGGGCGGGGGAAAGGTGGGGGCCAACGTGGGCCGCGCGCTGCTGCGCATGGGCCACGAGGTGTCCATCGTCGAGGCCCGGTCGCAGCGCTTCGCCACGCTGGAGTCGGAGTTCGAGCACATGGCGCGCTACGGCGACGGCACCGAGATCTTCGTGCTCGAGGCCGCCGGCATGGGCCGGGCCGACGTCTGCATCGCGGTCACCGGGGATGACGAGGACAACATCATCATCGGGCAGGTGGCCCGCGATCACTTCGGGGTCGAGAACGTGGTGGCGCGCGTGAACGACCCGCGCAACCAGGAGCACTTCGACCTGCTCGGGGTGGCGCCCACCGTGTGCGCCACGGAGTCGATCCTGTCGCTCATCGAGCACGAGGTGCCGCAGCACTCGCTGGTGCACCTCTTCTCGTTGCGCCGCGAGAACCTCGAGATCATCGAGATCCAGGTGGTGGCCGAGAGCAGGGCCGATGGATCCACCGTGGCCGAGCTCGAGATGCCCCCCGGCACCCTGGTGATCAGCGTGCTCAGGAACCGCGTGGGGCGCGTGGCCACGCCCTCCACCGTGCTCGGCGCGGGCGACCAGGTGGTTGCCATCGCGGAGCCCGGCCAGGAGTCGGCGCTCATGGAGCTCTTCGCCAGCGAGTAGCCGCCGGAGGCGGTGTTACTGTGACGGCATGCCGAAATCCGAGCCGTCCAGCAGGCTTCCCCGCAAGGGGCACGCCGAGAAGATCCGTCCCGGGGAGGTCATCCTCAAGAAGACCGGGTCAGACCTCAACAACGGCTGGCTCGGACGCCACGGCCAGCTGCACCTCACCGACGACCGCCTGCTGTTCGTGCCCACGCCGCTCGACCACATGATGGGCGCGAAGCGGCGCGAGATCCTGCTCGACGACATCCGCGCGGTCGAGCGCTGGCCGCTCTCGCCGGGCGATATCCCCCGTGGTGCCAGGCGGCCGCGGCTCTTCGTCGACACCGATACCACCCGCTACATCTTCCTGCCGTCCGACCTCGACGGCTGGTTCGACCTGCTGCAGCTCGTGTTCTACAAGCGCAGCAAGGAGGATCCGGGCTCGGGGCGGCCGGAGTTCCGTCGCACGGGGGTCGAAAACGGCCTCCTCGCCACGGTGGCGGCGCTGGAATCCGACTGACGCGCTAAACTCCCAAAAGGCATCTGACTTTCGGGGGTTTTCAGTGATCAACGTGAGTGACCGCAGCCGGGTGGCCGTGCTGGCCCTCGCGGAGCTCGCGTCGCGCGGGGGCAGCGCCCCCGTGCCGATCCTCGAGGTGGCCGAGTGCCGGGGCATTCCCGCGCATCAGGTGGAGCAGGTATTCGCGTCGCTCCGCCGTGCCGGGCTATTGCAGAGCCAGCGCGGGGTGAAGGGTGGCTACACCCTGCGCCGCGACCCGGGCGAGGTCACGGTGCTGGAGGTCGTGGAGGCCGTGGACGGGCCGATCGGGGGCACCGAGGACGCCACCGGCTGCCCCGTGGCGCTCATCTGGGCGCAGGGCGCCGACCGCCTGTCGGATGCCTTCCGGGAGGTCACGGTGAAGGACGTCGCCGAGCGCGAGGCGCGCAGCGCCGAGGCGCCGATGTTCCACATCTAGATGGCCCCGCCGCCGGTCATCGGCATCGCGTGCGCCGTGCTGCGCGCGCAGTGGGGTCCGTGGGACCAGCCCGCCGCCGTGGTGGCCGCCGACTACGTGCGGCAGGTGCACGCCGCCGGCGGCATCGCCATGGTCATCCCGCCGCAGGCCTGCGAGCCCGCCGAGGTGCTCGACCGCATCGACGCCCTCATGCTCACGGGGGGCAACGACCTGCAGGCCTCGCTCTACGGCGACGCGCCCCACGCCGAGGCCGAGGCGCCCGACCCGCAGCGCGACGCCTGGGAGGTCGCCCTGGTGCGCGAGGCCATCGCGCGCGACATGCCATTCCTCGGCATCTGCCGCGGAATGCAGGTGATGAACGTCGCCTACGGCGGCACCCTCACGCAGCACCTGCCCGAGTCGCTCGGCACGACGGACCACAGGCGCACCACCGGCAGCTTCGACGGCAACGACCACCTGGTCGACCTCCAGGACGGATCCCTCGTGGCCACGGCCGCCGGCGAGGTGGTGCATTCGGTGCCCTCGCACCACCACCAGGCCGTGGACCTGGTGGGGGAGGGGCTCGCGCTCACCGGGGTGTCGAGTGGGGACGGCGTGACCGAGGCACTCGAGATGCCCGGGCGCCGATTCGCGCTGGGCGTGCAGTGGCATCCGGAGGCCGACCCCACCAGCGGCGTGATCGCCGCGCTTGTGGATGCGGCCCGCGGGGCCGTCAGCCCTGGCAGGGCAGGGCGGCCTTCCGGGAATACGTGAGCATGGGCTCCAGAAGCGTGCGCCGCAGGTCGGCCATTGCCACGGGGTCCTCCACGATGTAACCGAACTCCGGCTGCTGGCTCGGGTAGGCGTTCTGCGACCCCATGTAGAAGGCCGCGTTGTCCACCGCGATCAACTTGCCGTGCTGGGCGGGCGGCGAACCACCGGGCCAGGTGGGTGCATCCGAGTAGCGGAACGGGGCCACGATCAGCGACCTGCAGGCGGCCTCTTCGGCCTTGGCCCGCGACCCGATGATCTTCGTGAGGCGCCGGAGGATGAGGTCGTGCGCGGCCTTCGGATCGCCGCCGTAGTCCTCGAGGAACGCCACGTCGCTGCCCGGGCTCGACACGATCACGCGGGTGCGCACCCCGCTCGCCACCTTGCGCGCCACGGCGTCCACCAGTCGCAGGTCGTACGACACCGACGTGGCGCAGGGGAAGGTGAACATCTGCTGGCCGATGACGATGCGCTGCTTCGCCGAGTCCACGAGCGCCCGCAGGGCGGTGTCGCTGGGGTTGCGGCCGTCCCACGCGGCGTCGCCGTTCAGGGCGTTGGGCAGCGGCGGGATGATGCAGCCGGAGTCGTAGCGGTCGGCCGCGCTCGGCCTGAACCACTTCGTGCGGCCGGAGGTGCGTCCATCGGCCAGGTAGCCGGCGCGGCCGACGGCCAGCACCCGCACGCCGCCGTTTCCGGGAACCGGCGCAGGAGTCATGGTGGCGGGGCACGTGGGGCCGTGCGCGGTCGTGGGCACGAGCGTGTTCCAGTACTTCGTGCTCTTGCCGGGATGCGCGCACACCGAGCGCCAGATGACGTCGAGGAACCGCTGGGCGCCGGCCGCGGCCGGCCCCTCCACCACGGTTCCGAAGTCGGTGACGGGGTTCTTCGACTGCAGGTAGCTGGTCTCCCACAGGTTGATGCCCATCGCCAGCGCAACCCTGCCGTCGGCCGCCACGATCTTGGAGTGGTTCCACGAGTAGCCGTTGAGCACGGGCGTGTTGGTCTGGAGGGCCACCACCACGCGGGCGGTGGGAGCCGCCGCCTGGATGTCCCTCTGCAACTTCCGGATGATCCCGTCGATGTCGAGGCCATCGGTGATGGGGGCGGCCGGGGTGCGGCCCCACAGCAGGCGGATGGTCGGCGAGCGCCCGGCCGCTGCCCCATCGCGCGCTCCGTCGATGATGGCCTGGCGGAAGGCACCGGTTGGCAGGCGCGTCATGCTCGACACGTCGGCCACCGTGGTGGCGCCGGCGATGATGCCCCGGATCGTGGCCACCAGGTGGTCCTGCACGGCCTTGGAACTGCACGCGTCCGTCCGGCCCCAGCAGTTCTGCGTGCGCACCAGCCACGCGGGATCGCTGCTGCCGGCTCCCGGCAGGCTGTTGCCGTCGGTCACATGCCACAGCACGCCCTCGGTGGTGTCCGACCCGGTGCCCTGCTCCATGGCGCGGATGGAGGCGACGACGTGGTCGATGTGCGGGGTGGGCGATGCGCTGGCCACTCCCACGCCGCAGGCAGCGAGCGCCCCCAGCGCGGCGGAGATCAGGGCGATGCGACGGGCGATTCGGGTCATGAGCGCTTCCGGGAACGGGGGCCGGGTATGCCCGGGATTATGCCCGATCCATCTCCATGCCCAGGCCCTCGAGGGTCTGCACGCCGCCGTTGTCGACGTGGATGATTGGGCCGCGGCCGTCGCGCGCCAGCGCGCTCGCGGCCAGGCCCGCGCGCTTGCCGGCCGCGCAGATGACCGCCAGCGTGCGGCCGGTGGGGATGTCCCCGGGGCCGTCACGGAACGCCCAGTAGGGGCGGTTCACCGACCCCGGGATGCGGAACTCCTCGAACTCCGAGCGATCCCGGACATCGACCACGAGGATGTCCGGGTCGGTGGCGAGGCGGTCGGGCAGGTCGATGGCCCGCACCCGCTCGATGGACGCCGTGG
>JAFMJQ010000094.1 GCA_017853415.1 Thermoleophilia bacterium
CCGCAACGCACGCGCGCCGCGGCCCTGGGGGCGCGCGGCGCGCGGAGATGGCGAGACCCGGACTCGAACCGGGGACACCACGATTTTCAGTCGTGTGCTCTACCAGCTGAGCTATCTCGCCCGGCCGGGGAACGCTAGGGGCACCTCACCGGCGATGCAACCCGGATCCAGCGGTACCATCGGCCCGTGGCGACCGGTGGACACATCCTCGTGGTGGACGATGAGAAGCCGATCCGTCGGCTCCTGAGGATGTACCTCGACGAGGGCGGCTACACCGTCACCGAGGCCGCCGACGGCTCGGAGGCCCTCACGAAGATGCGTGACGGCGGAATCGACCTCGTGCTGCTCGACCTCATGCTGCCCGAGGTGGACGGGCTCGAGGTGTGCCGCCGCATCCGCGACGACCACCCGTCGGTGCCGGTGATCATGCTCACCGCGCGTGATGACGAGGCCAGCAGGGTGACCGGCCTCGAGATGGGCGCGGACGACTACGTGACCAAGCCCTTCTCGGGGCGCGAGCTGGTGGCGCGCGTGAAGGCCGTGCTGCGCCGCGTGCAGGGCGAGCCCGACTCCTCGGGCCCGCTGCGCGCCGGGCGCGCCGAGCTCGACCCCACCAGCCGCACCTGCAGCGTCGACGGTGAGGACGTGGAGCTCACCCGCCTCGAGTTCGACCTGCTCGCCGAGCTTGCCGCGCACCCCAACGTGGTGTTCACGCGCGAGCGGTTGCTCGAGCGCGTGTGGGGCTACCAGTCGGGGGTGGGCGGCAAGACCGTGGACGTGCACGTGGCCAACCTGCGGCGCAAGCTCGGCAAGGACCTGCCGATCGTCGCCGTGCGCGGGGTGGGCTACCGCCTGGATACCTCGGGGTCGTGAGCGAGCGGCAGGGCGACCGCCCCTGGTCGCGGTTCCTGCCCGCGTCGTACCGCGGGCGCATCGCGGTGGCCATCGCCGCGGCGCTGGTGATCGCCGTGGTGGGCACGCAGCTGCTGCTCGGCCTGTTCGTGGGAACCCGGGTGCAGCGGGAGGTCGTGCAGCAGCTGCGCCAGCAGGGCGAGGAGATCGCGGTGGTCGCGCGCGACCAGGGCTACGCCGGGGTGGCAGCAGCCAAGAGGTTCCTGCCGGGCACCCGCGTGGTGGTGCGCCGCGACGGCCAGGTGGTCTACTGGAGCGATCCGGTGAAGGTGCTCGAGGCCCGCGCCGTGGTGACCGACGGCGACATCGAGGTGACGCTCGAGCGGCAGGCCGACGCCGGCGTGTGGGGCGAGTGGGCGATCCCCCTGGTGGTGGGCGGCGTCATCGTCATCATCGGCGGCGTGGCCTGGTGGCTCGCCGGGCTGGCGAGTCGCCGGCTGCGCCGCGAGGCGTCGGCCCTCGCCGGCCAGGCCGAGCGGGTGGCGGGTGGCGACCTCGATGCCCGGGTGGAGGTGGACGACGGGGAGCTCGCGCGCGTGGCCACGTCGCTCAACGCCATGACCGAGCGCCTGGCCGACACCGATCGCCGCCAGAGGGAGTTCCTCGCCGATGTGGCGCACGAGTTGCGCACGCCCATCACCGCGATCGACGGCTTCGCGTCGGCGCTCGTGGACGGCGCCGCGCGCACCGACGACGACCGCCGCGAGGCCGCCGAGACCATCAAGGAGGAGTCCGATCGCCTGTGCGCCCTGGTGGGCGACCTGCAGGCGCTCACGGTGGCCGACCTCGATGGGGATGTCTCCCGCGAGCCGGTGGACGTGGCGGAGTGCTGCCGTGATGTGGTGCGCCGTCTCGAGCGCGCGGCCGGGGAGAAGGGCGTGCTGCTGCGCGGGCCGGCCGACGGGCAGGACCCCGTGGTGGCGCAGACGAATGGGCCGCACGTGGAGACCATCGTGCAGAACCTCGCCACCAACGCCGTGCGCGCCACCGCCGCCGGTGGCACCGTGCGGGTGACCGCCTCGCTGGCGGGCGACGACGCGGTGATCGAGGTGGCCGATACCGGGGTGGGCATCCCCCCCGAGCACCTGCCGCGTATCTTTGACCGCATGTACCGGGTGGACAGCGCACGCGACCGGGCATCCGGCGGCACCGGCCTGGGGCTGGCGATCGTCAAGGGGCTCACCGACGCCCTCGGCGCGCGCGTCGAGGTGCAGAGCACGCCCGGCGAGGGCAGCACCTTCCGCGTGGTGATCCCGGTGGGCACGGAGGACCCGGCGTGATCGCCGCGGCCGCCCGCCCGGGTCGCGATGGGGCACCGCCCGTGACGCGCCGCGCCGTCACGCTCGTGGCCGCAGCGCTCATCGCCTGTGCGGGCCTGGTGGGCGCGACGCCGGCAACGGCGGCCCCCAGCATCAGCATCATGGCGTTCCGCGTGATGGAGCCCGGGGGGAAGAAGCCCGCCACCCAGCCGCTTCGGCGCGGGGTGCCCTACGCATACCGGCTCGACTACCGCATCGGGGGCCGCTCGGTGGTGCGCCTGCGCCGCAGCGGCACGTTCTGGTCGCCATACGGCGACAAGCTGGTGGCCATCCGCCCCCGCGCCCAGACGGCCGACCCCGGTCGCTACTTCGCGTCCGATCCCATCCGCGTGGCGCGCACCGACAGCCCGGGCGAGTACCGCCTCACGTACTCGATCACCGCCACCGACCGCAGCGGATCCACCACCCGCACGGCAGAGTTGCGCATGAGGTTCCGCTAGCGGCGTAGGCTGCGGGGGTCGTCGACCAAAGGAGTCTCCCCGTGGCACAGCATCGCTACATGCTCCCCGAGGACCGGATCCCTGACCGCTGGTACAACATCGCGGCCGACCTGCCCTCGATGCCGCCCCCGCCGCTCAACCCCGGCACCGGTGAGCCCATCGGACCCGAGGCCCTGGCGGCCATCTTCCCGATGGCGCTCATCGAGCAGGAGGTCTCGCAGGATCGCTACATCGCGATACCCGACGCCGTGCGCGAGGTGTACGCCATGTGGCGTCCCACGCCGCTCTACAGGGCCCTGGGCCTTGAGCAGGCGCTCGGCACCAACTGCAAGATCTTCTACAAGTACGAGGGCGTCTCGCCCGCGGGCAGCCACAAGCCCAACACCTCGGTGCCGCAGGCCTTCTACAACAAGCAGGCGGGCGTCGCGAAGCTCAGCACCGAGACCGGTGCCGGGCAGTGGGGCTCGTCGCTGTCGTTCGCGTGCCAGCACTTCGGCCTCGAGTGCGAGGTCTTCATGGTGCGGGTGTCGTACGACTCCAAGCCCTACCGGCGCCTGATGATGGAGACCTGGGGCGGCACGTGCATCGCCAGCCCGTCCGAGATGACCAACGCCGGACGGGCGATCCTCGCCGACAACCCCGACTCGTCGGGAAGCCTCGGCATCGCCATCAGCGAGGCGGTCGAGGTGGCCGCCACCAACGCCGACACCAACTACGCCCTGGGATCGGTGCTCAACCACGTGCTGCTGCACCAGACCGTGGTGGGGCAGGAGGCCAAGGAGCAGCTCGAGATGGCCGGGGCATACCCCGACGTCGTGGTGGGCTGCGTGGGCGGGGGCTCGAACTTCGCCGGCATCTCCTTCCCGTTCCTGCAGGACAAGATCGCCGGCCGCGACATCCGCATCGTCGCCGTCGAGCCCGCCTCGTGCCCCACGCTCACGCGCGGCACGTACGGCTACGACTTCGGGGATACCGCGCAGACCACCCCGCTGCTGCCCATGCACTCGCTGGGCCACGGGTTCATCCCGCCGTCCATCCACTCGGGTGGCCTGCGCTACCACGGCATGGCCCCGCTCGTGAGCCACGTGGTGCACACGGGCCTGGTGGAGGCCACGGCCTACTCGCAGGTGGAGTGCTTCACCGAGGCGGTGCGGTTCGCACGCGCCGAGGGCATCATCCCGGCACCCGAGCCGTCGCACGCCATCCGGCACGTGGTGGCCGAGGTGGAGCGCGCGAAGGAGGAGGGCGTGGAGAAGACGATCCTCTTCAACCTCTGCGGCCACGGCCACTTCGACATGGCCGCGTACGCCGACTTCCTCAGCGGCAACATGCAGGACCTCGACGTGGACGAGGGCGAGCTCGCCCGCGCCTCCGAGGCCCTCGCCGCCCTGCCGGGCATCGGCTAGCAGCGCGGCGTCGGCGGGGCGGGGGCGCCATCGGCGCACCCCGTCCCGCCGGGCCGGCGCCGTCGGCTACTCCACGCTCGGGGTGGAGTCGCCGTCCTCCTCGAGGGCCGCGGCCTCCTCGGCCGCCTTGCGGGCCGCCGACTTCCCGAGTCGCCATGCGCCGTAGCAGAGCACCAGGCCGATCACGAGATAGGGCAGGCCGAACAGCAGGTTGTTCTCGCCGAGGAACACCAGGAACACGATGCCGCCCACCACGAAGATCAGGCCGAGCAGCCACGTGAAGAAGACCCCGCTCGCGGTGTTCACGAGGCGGCCTCCCCGAAGTGGGCCTCGATGGCCCCGACCACCCGCGGCGCGAGGTCGGACCAGTCGGCGCCGTCCGCCTTGGTGACGCTCACGAAGTCGGCCGTGGCGAACACGTTGGTCACGTCGCCGAGCGCGAAGATGGCGGCGCCGAGCGGGGATGCCGCCGGATCGCTGCCCTCCTTGAACGTCTCGGCCCCGCCGCCCGTGGACGGACGGTCGAGCGTGAACTTCACCGCATTGGGGTTGGGAGTGGGCTCGGGAGAAACCTGCACCGCATGCACCTTCCGGGGTCGCTTGACGCCCGAAGACTAGGCGGGTCGGCCCCTCCGGTGGTTGGTACGGTCCTCGGCATGAGCACCGACGCCGACCGCCAGCGCATGGCCGCGCTCCTCGCCGAGCGCGCCCTCTTCCGTGAGTCCGTCGTGCTGGCCTCGGGCCGGCGCTCGGATTACTACCTCGACGTGCGGCAGGTGCTGCTCGATCCCGAGGGCGCGTACCTGGCCGGTCGCCTCTCGTACCCGCTGCTCGCACCCGCCGGGCCGCGCGCCGTGGGCGGGCTCACGCTGGGCGCCGACCCGCTGGTGTGCGCGGTGAGCGCCGCCGCGTACGCCGACGGCACCCACTGGACGGGATTCTTCGTGCGCAAGGAGGCCAAGAAGCACGGCCTGCAGCACTGGATCGAGGGCCCCTTCGTGGAGGAGGGCACCCCGGTGGCGATCGTGGACGACGTGCTCACCAGCGGCGGCTCGATGCTCACCGCGCTCGAGCGCGCCCGTGCCGCGGGCGCCGAGGTGGTGGCCGCCCTCGTGGTGGTCGACCGCGAGGAGGACGACGGCCGCGCCAAGGTGGAGGCCGAGCTCGCGGGTGCACCCCTGCACGCCCTGTTCACCGCGCGGGAGCTCCTCGAACTCTGACCGCTGACGCCCCCCTCGTGCTGCGCGTGGCCGGCCCCCTCGCCGAGGTTGCCGATGCGTCCGGCACGCGGGAGGTGCGCCTGGCCCCGCGGCTGCCCGGTGGACCACCGGTGGCCGGCGACCGCGTGGTGGTGGACGACACCGGTACCCAGGGCATCGTGCGCGAGATCCTGCCGCGCCGCACCGTGCTCGAGCGCATCGGCAGCGGCGGGCGCGTGCGCGCGGTGGTGGCCAACGCCGACCTGCTCGTGGTGGTGGCCGCCGTGGCCGACCCGCCGCTGGTGCCGCGGCTCATCGACCGCTACGCCGTGGCCGCCGTGGCGGGCGGGCTCGACCTGGCGGTGGTGCTCACCAAGCACGACCTCCCCCACGACGTCGACGAGGTGGCGGCCGTCACGGCGCGCCAGCGCGCGGCCGGGCACACCGTGCTCATCGGCTCGGCGCTCGACCCGGCCCTGGTGGGCGAGGTGCGCGACCTCATCGACGGCCGCATCGCCGTGCTCGCCGGCCACTCGGGAGTGGGGAAGTCCACCCTCACCAGTGCCCTCACCGGTGTGCAGCGCGCCACCGGCGAGGTGTCCGACCGCCTGCGCAGCGGACGCCACACCACCACCGATCCCCGGCTCATCCCCCTGCCTGCCGGGGGGGCCGTGGTGGACACCGCGGGGGTGCGCGCCTTCTGGCTTCCGCCCATGGATCATGCGCAGATCGCCGCGGGGTTCCCGGACATCGCCGACGCGGCGACGCGGTGCCGGTTCCCGGACTGCCGCCACATGGGCGATGCCGGCTGCGCGGTGGTGGACGAGGTCGACCCCGAGCGCCTGGCGTCGTACCGCGCCCTGGTGGAGGCGGCGGAATCGGCGGAGCGATTTGCGCGGGGCCGCGATTAGTTACGTATGATGCGAAGTGCCGCCCGCACGGGCATGAGAATCCCCTAACGCGACGTCGCGCAGAGGTAAGACATGAGCACCAAGAAGACCGGCTGGGAGGCCCTCGACAAGTGGGTCGGCGACAGCTCCTCCGGGGGCGCAGCGGCCGACGCCGCACCGGCCGCGGGCGAGAAGAAGACCGGCTGGGAGGCCCTCGACAAGTGGGTCGGC
>JAFMJQ010000095.1 GCA_017853415.1 Thermoleophilia bacterium
CCCAGGCCGCAGTAGCCATTGGGGTTCTTGGCCAGGTACTGCTGGTGGTAGCCCTCGGCGTAGTAGAAGGGACCGGCCGGCGCGATCTCGGTGGTGATGCGCCCGGCACCGGCGGCGTCGAGCGCCTGCTGGAACATGTCGCGCGAGGCCTCGGCGATCTGCTTCTGGCGGTCATCCATCACGTAGATGGCCGATCGGTACTGCGTGCCCACGTCGTTGCCCTGCCGCATGCCCTGGGTGGGGTCGTGGCCCTCCCAGAAGGTCTTCAGCATCTCGCCGTACGAGATGACCGAGGGGTCGAACACCGCGAGCACCACCTCGGTGTGCCCGGTGCGCCCCGTGCAGACCTCCTCGTAGAGGGGATTGCGCGTGAACCCGCCGGCGTAGCCCACGGCGGTGGTCCACACGCCGGGCAGCTGCCAGAACAGGCGCTCTGCGCCCCAGAAGCACCCCATGCCCACCACCAGCTGGTCCATTCCGTCGGGGAACGGCGGCAGCAGCGGGTTGCCGAGCACCTCGTGCGCCGCCGGAACGCGGATGGTCTCGGTGCGCCCTGGCAGGGCGTCCTGCTCCGTCACCATGGTGGGGTTGCCCAGTCCGAAGATGCCCATCGCGCCTCCCGCGTGCCGTTCGACCTCGGCCTGAAGGTTAGGGCGCCGGAGGCAGGGGTCACGCGGGTTCGGTGACCCGGAATCCCCTGTGGGTGATGAGGGCCGCCGCACGGCGCGCCGCATCATCACCGGCGACATCGAGTTCGAGCAGGCCGGACGGCTCATCGGCCCGCGCCGGCACCAGGTGCAGGTCCTCGATGTTGATGTGCGCGTGGCCGAGCGCCGTGGCGATCTCGCTGAGCACCCCGGGGCGGTTGGGCACCTCGACGGTGATGCGCACGACGTCGCCCACCACGGCCTCGTCCTGCTGCATCAGCCGCCCCCTGCCCTCCACGGCCGTGGCGAAGAAGTCCTCGAGCCAGGCGCGATCGCCGCGCTCGAGGGCCCCCTCCACGTCGGCGAGCTCCAACCGGTGACGACGGGTCTCCTCGAGCACCGCGTCGCGGTTGCTGAGCAGGATGTCCGCCCAGAGTTCGGGGTTCGAGCCCGCCACGCGCGTGAGGTCGCGGAACGACGGCCCGGCCGATCGGATGGCCTCGCGCCCCTGCGGTGCGGTGGCCGACGCCTGGCGCATGAGCGCCGCGGCCATCACGTGCGGCAGGTGCGACACCAGCGCCATGAGGCGGTCGTGCACGTCGGGGTCCACCGCCACCGGCACCGCGCCCACCGCGGTGACCAGCCCGTGCACCCGCGCCAGCAGCTCGGGGCGTGTCTCGGCCGTGGGCGTGAGGAACCACGTGGCACCCGCGAAGAGGTCGTCGCGGGCGTTGGCCACGCCCGACCGCTCGCCGCCGGCCACCGGGTGCCCCCCGCAGAAGCGCTCGCGCTCGACCGGCGTGAGCGCCGCGAGCACGGCGGTCTTGGCCGACCCCACATCGGTCACCACGGTGCCCGTGCCCGTGGCGGCGAGCACCTCGCGCGCGAGTGCCGGGATATCCCCCACCGGAGCGCACAGCACCACCGTGTCGGCGCCGTCGACCGCCGCGGCGATGTCGCCCGCGGCGTGGGTGATGGCCCCGCGTCCCAGCGCACCCTCCACGGCGCCCGGTGCGGGGTCGAACCCGCGCACCTCGCCCACGCCGGCCTCGGCGCGCAGGGCAAGGCCCAGCGAACCGCCGATGAGTCCCACTCCTATGAGGGCGACCGGGCCGCCCAGCCCGGCCGTGGCCACCTAGACCCCGGCGGGCACGGGCTCTCCGCCCGCCATGACGAGCCCCATGAGGTCGACCACCCGGCGGATGTCGTCGACCCACGCGGCGAAGGTGTCGGCGTAGAGCGCCTGCGGGCCGTCGCACAGGGCGTGCTCGGGCTGCGGGTGCACCTCGACGATCAGGCCGTCGGCACCGGCGGCCACGGCCGCGCGGGCCATGGGCAGGATGAAGTCGCGGCGCCCCATTGCGTGGGACGGGTCGACGATCACCGGCAGGGCCGAGAGGTTCTTGGCCACCGGAACGGCCGAGAGGTCGAGCGTGGATCGCGTGGCGGTCTCGAACGTGCGGATGCCCCGCTCGCACAGCATGATGCGCTCGTTGCCCTCCTTGGCGATGTACTCGGCCGAGAGGAGCCACTCCTCGATGGTGTTCGCCAGGCCGCGCTTGAGCAGCACGGCCTTGTCGGTGCGGCCGACCTCGCGCATGAGGTCGAAGTTCTGCATGTTGCGCGCGCCGAGCTGGATGACGTCGGCCACCTCGAGCACGTCGTCGAGCTGGCGGATGTCCATGAGCTCGGTGACGATGGGCAGGCCGGTCTCCTCGCGCGCCTCGGCGAGGATCTCCAGGGCGGGCTTGCCCAGGCCCTGGAAGGTGTACGGCGAGGTGCGCGGCTTGTAGGCGCCCCCGCGCAGCATGGCGGCACCGGCGGCCTTCACCACGCGGGCGGTGTCGAGGGTCTGCTCGCGGGTCTCCACGGTGCAAGGGCCGGCGATGAGGCCGAACGAGCCCCCGCCCACCTTCACGCCGTCCACCACCACCGGCAGGTCGCCGTGGCGGAACTCGCGCGACACCAGCTTGTAGGGCTTGAGGATCGGCACCACGCGCTCCACGCCGTCCTGGCCGGCGAGGTCGAGCTGGGCGATCATCTCGCGGTCGTCACCGATGGCGCCGATGACGGTGACGAACTCACCGCGCGACACGTGGGCCTGGGCCCCGGCGGCGGTCACGCGGTCGACGACGGACTGGATCTGCCCGTCGGTCGCGCCTTCCTTCATCACGATCATCATGGCTGCGGTGGTTCCTCGGTGGTGGTGGTTGTGGTGGTGTCCTACAGCGCGGGCGCCGTAATGCCCGCCGCCGCGCCGAGCGCGGACAGGAATGCGTCGTTCTCGGATGGCGCCCCGATGGTCACCCGCAGGGTGCCGGGGCACCCGAGCGCGGCGCCGTCGCGGACGATGACCCCCCGCCTCAGGAGGTCCTCGTGCAGGACGCGGGCATCGGTGCCCGGGTCAGGCGGCTCCATGAGGATAAAGTTGCCGTGGCTCGGGGTAAAGGGCACGCCCATTCCCGCAAGCGCGGCGCACACCCTCTCGCGCTCCGAAATGGCCTCGTCCACCCGCGCCTGGATGGCCGCCGGGTGCTTGAGGCTCTCGAGCGCGGCCAGCTGCGCCAGCTGGTTTGTGTTGAACGGCTGGCGCACGGCATCGAGGGCCGCGGTCCACGACTGCGAGCCGATTCCGTACCCCACGCGCAGCCCGCACAGGCCGTAGGCCTTGCTGAACGTGCGGGTTACCAGCAGGTTCGGGCGGGAGCGGGCCAGCACCGACACCCGACCGCGGTCGGGCTCGGCCACGAAGTCGTAGTAGGCCTCATCCACGAGCACGGCGAGGTCGTCGGGGATGAGCCCGAGGAACCGCTCGATCTCGTCGGCCGAGCGATACACGCCCGTCGGGTTGTTGGGGTTGCAGATGATCACCAGGCGCGTGCGCTCGTCCACGGCGGCCGCCATGGCATCGAGGTCGTGCCCGCCGTCGGGCGCCAGCGGCACCTCGATGGCCTCGGCGCCCGCCTCGGCGGCGAGGTGCGGGTACATGGCGAACGACGGCGTGGCGTACACGATGGTGGTGCCCGGATCGAGCAGCGCCACGCCCGCGTGCACGATGAGCTCGCACGAGCCGTTGCCGATGGATACCTGCGACATCTCCACGGCGTGGCGGTCGGCAATGGCCTCGCGCAGGGCCCGCGCGGCGCCGTCCGGGTAGCGGTTGAGCCCGTGCAGGCCCTCGTCGATGACGGCCTTCACCTCGGGCAGCGGCGGGAAGGGGCTCTCGTTCGATGCCAGCTTCACCACCGACTCGAGGCCGTACGCGGCCATGACCTCGGCCATGGTGAGGCCGGGCTCGTAGTGCGGTATGCCCTCGATGCGCGCGGAGGTGCGAATGCCCATCGCGCGGCATCATCGCACGGAGCGGCGGAATCGCCGACGGGGCGCCGCCGGGGGCGACGGTAACCTTGCCCCGGTGCCTGCACTCGACGCGAGCGCGGCCCTCACGCAAGAGGTGGAGATCGACCTCTTCCAAGGGCCCTTCGACCTGCTCCTCACCCTGCTGCTCAGGGATGAGGTCGACATGCTCGAACTGCCCCTGGCAGACCTCATCGAGGAGTCCATCACCCCCGGCCACGAGGAGCGCTGGGACCTCGACGCCGCCAGCCAGCTGGTGCTGCTGCTCGCGGCCATCGCCGACCTCAAGGGCCGGCGCATGCTCGGCGAGGACGCCGAGGACGAGCCCGATGTCGATGCCCTCGCCATGCGCGATGCCCTGGTGGCCCGCCTGGTGGCGTACGCGCCCTTCCA
The DNA here is from genome assembly GCA_017853415.1 of Thermoleophilia bacterium. GTDB lineage: Bacteria > Actinomycetota > Thermoleophilia > Miltoncostaeales > Miltoncostaeaceae > SYFI01. Next base: position 4,398 of record JAFMJQ010000095.1, read on the forward strand.
GCGCGCCGCACTGTGGATGGCCGATCGCCTGCGCGCGGCCCAGGGCCCGCGCTACCGCAGGGTGCCCCCGGGCACGGCGGCCCCGGTGCCGGTGCAGGACGACCCCGCCCGGCTGCGCGCGGCGATGGAGAAGATGGTGGAGGCCCCGCCCGCGCCGTCGCTCGATCACATGGGCGTGCAGCGACGGCCGCTGCCCGAGCTGCTCGGGCGCCTGCGCGAGTCGCTCGCCCGCCTGCGCGAGGTGTCGTTCGAGCAGATGGTGTCCGACTGCGACCGCCTCGAGGAGGCCCTCACGCTGCTGGCCGCGCTCGAGCTGGTGCGCCGCGGCGAGGCCGAGCTGCGCCAGGACGTCCCGTTCGGCGACATCCTCATCACCGGCACCCGCGCATGACCGGCCTGGCCCGCACCATCGAGGCGCTGCTGTTCATCGCGCCGGAGCCGCTCGAGGTGACCACCATCGAGGACATCACCGGCGAGCCGGCGTCCGAGATCGCGGTGGCCCTCGGGGAGATCCGCGAACGCCACGCCGACGACACCGGGCTCGAGCTCGCCGAGATCGCGGGCGGCTGGGCGCTTCGCACCCGGGCCGACCTGGCACCCGCCTGCGACCGCCTGCGCGCCCGCCCGCGCGAGGACCGTCTCTCGCCCGCCGCCATGGAGACCCTCGCCGTGGTGGCCTACCTCGAGCCCGTGACCCGGCGCGAGATCGGCCGCCTGCGCGGCGTGGATGTGGACAGCACGGTGAGCAGCCTGCTCGATCGCGGGCTCATCGAGGAGGTCGAGTCTCCCGGGCCCGGGCCCACCACGTTCCGCACCACCACGCTGTTCCTCGAGCGCTTCGGGCTCGCCCGGCGGGGCGACCTTCCCAGCCTCGAGCGCTTCGAGCTCACCGGGCCCGAGGCGCAGGCCCTGCGCGCACGGCTTCAGCAGGCCGAGCTGATCGCCGAGGCCGAGACCGGCGATGGCTGACATGCGGGTGCATCGCGCCCTGGCGCAGGCCGGGGTGGCGAGCCGCCGCGCCGCGGAGAAGCTTGTGGAGGAGGGCCGGGTCACGGTGAACGGCGCCGTGGCCACCGTGGGGCAGGTGGTGACCGACCGCGACGTGGTGGCACTGGACGGCACCCCCGTGATCGCCGAGCCCGTGCGCACCTACATGCTCAACAAGCCCATGGGCGTGGTGTCCACGGCGTCCGATCCGCAGGGGCGCCCCACGGTGCTCGACGACCTGCCCGACGACGTGCGGCTCTACCCCATCGGCCGCCTCGACATCAACACCACGGGCCTGCTGCTCATCACCAACGACGGCGACCTCGCCCACCGCCTGATGCATCCGCGCTCGAAGGTGCCGAAGGAATACGAGGCGCTGGTGGAGGGACGGGTATCGTCCGCGTCCGTGCGAATGCTCCGCGATGGCATCGAACTGGACGACGGACCCACCCAGCCCGCCAAGGTCGAGGTGATCGACCGCGACGCCAAGGGCGGCACGTGGCTGCGCATCGAGATCACCGAGGGGCGCAACCGCCAGGTGCGCCGCATGTGCGAGGCGGTGGGGCACCCCGTGCGGCGCCTGGTGCGCACGCGCTACGGGGGCCTCGGGCTCGGGCGCCTGCGCCGTGGCGAGCACCGCATGCTGTCGTCGGCCGAGCTCGGCAGGCTCGCCGCGCAGGCGGGTGTATCGCGATGAGCGACCGCCTGCGCGCCATACGCGGCGCCATCACCGTGGCCGAGGACACCCCTGCCGAGGTGGTGTCGGCCACGCGCCTGATGCTCGAGGACATGATCGAGCGCAACGGCCTGACCCCCGACGACATGGTGTCGCTCATCTTCACGGCCACCGCCGACGTGACCAGCCAGTTCCCGGCCGTGGCGGCGCGCGAGATGGGGCTTCTCGCGGTGCCACTGCTCTGCGCCACGGAGAT
>JAFMJQ010000017.1 GCA_017853415.1 Thermoleophilia bacterium
CCGCGCGGCACGGCCTCGTAGCCGTCGGGTCGCCAGAGGGTGAGCGCCAGGGTCACGAGGCCGCTCGCCACCAGGCAGGCGATGAGGATCTGCTCGAGCTCCTGGATGCCCGTGAAGCGCCACCACCGCGTGTAGAGCCGGAAGGCGATGAAGGTGATGAGCTTGATGCCCACCACGACGCCCACGGTGATGAGGAACAGCCGCTCGTACCGCCCGGGCGGATCGCCGTCGAAGCGCACCACGAAGGCCAGCCACCAGGCCAGCGAAATGAGGACGAGGTCCACGAGGACCTGCCCGAGGCGATGCAGGTAGCCCCGCCACGGCAGGTTTCCGATGCGCGTGCTCATCGACCATCCACTGTATTCGACCGGCGCAGGATGCCCGCACGACGCGTTGCGGCGGCGCCGAGGATGAGGTCCACGAGCAGGTCGGGATCCCGCATGGGAGGGGCGGATGCGCGCTCGCGCTTCACCAGCGCCACGGCCTGCGGATCCTCCAGGCGATGCAGGCGCCCCTCCTCGATGAGGCGCGCGTCCACCGCCCCGAGCCGACCCGCGAAGGGGCTGTACGCCGGCACTCCGAGCGCCACGGCCTCGCGGTTCATGGTGCCGCCGGCGCTGATCACGAGATCGGACGCCGCGATGAGCCCCGGGCCGTCCACCGCATGCTCGGGCACGATCACCCCGCGGCCGCGCAGGGCATCGCGCTGCTCGTCGATGCGGGGCAGCGCCACCACCTGCACGCGGTCGGCCTGCGACTCCAGGTGGTCGACCACCCGCGCGAAGACGTCGGTGGACGCCCCCCGGTGGTAGAGCGTCACCTCGGGCGGCGGCCGCAGCACCACGATCACCTTCTGCTCGTCGAGGCCCAACTCGCCGGCCACGCCGGGGTCGGGCGGGTCGTCGGCCAGGTAGTACTCCTCCTTGAGGCCCGGGTAGCGGATGAGCTTGGGCGAGCGGATTCCATACCGGGCGAGCGCGCGCTCGGGGATGGCATCGGGAACCAGCACGCGCGTGGCGAGGCGCCCGTTGGAGTGGTGCATGGCCGCGGCGAACTCGTAGTCGAACATCGTCACCTGGGGGATTCCCGCGAGGCGGGCCACCAGCGGCTGGTCGGTGCTGCCATGGGCCACCGCGAGGTCGAAGTGCTCCGCTCGCACCATGCGCGCGAGCTGTGCCGAGCGCGAGCCCATGGCCTGGGCCTTGCCGCGCAGGCCTCCCCCGCCGTGGGCCCCCATCTCGCGATGCGGTATGCCGTAGCGGTCGAGCAGGCCCACGGTCTGGGCGAAGTCACGCGAGGTCACCACCACCTCGTGGCCGCGCTCCTCCATGCGCCGGATGAGCGGACGGAAGATGAGCACGTGCGGTGAGTTGGTGCAGTCGACCCAGACCCGCATGGGGCCTCCCTCGGTCGTCGCTAGATGCGCTCGACGGCGCGGCCGACGGCCGCGACCACCTCATCCACCTGCTCGCGGGTCAGGTTCGGGTGCATCGGCAGCGCCAGCCCGGTGTCGGCCCACTGCTCGGCCACCGGGAGGTCGCCCTTCGAGTAGCCCAGGCCCGCGAACACCGGCTGCAGGTGCATGGGCGTGCCGTAGTACACGGCGGCGCCGATGCCGTCCTCCACGAGCAGCTCGCGAAGGCGATCGCGCTCGGGGTGGCGCACCACGTACAGGTGGTAGATGTGGCGCACGCCGTCCCGCACCTCGGGGAGCGTGACGTACTGCCCGAGCCCGGCCTCGCGGTACCAGTCGGCCACCTGCCGGCGGCGGTCGTTCCAGTCGTCCACGTGCGGCAGGAAGATGTTCACGGCGGCAGCCTGGATCTCGTCGAGGCGCGAGTTGTAGCCCACCTCGGTGAAGATGACCTTGTCCTCCGAGCCATGGAAGCGCAGGCGGCGCACGGCGGCGCCGAGGTCGGGGTCGCTGCACACCACCATGCCGCCGTCCCCGATGCCGGGGAAGTTCTTCGTGGGGAAGAACGAGATGGTGGCGATGTCGCCCATGGTGCCCACGTCCCACTCGCCGTCGGCCGATCCGAACGCCTGCGCGGCGTCCTCGATCACCGACAGGCCGTTCTCGGCGGCCGTGGTGAGGATCGGCGTCATCGAGGCGGCGTGCCCGAAGATGTGCACGGGGATGATCGCCTTGGTCTTCTCGGTGACCTTCTCCTCGATGAGGTCCGGGTCGAGGCAGGCCCCCACGGGCTCGACATCCACGAACACCGGCGTGGCGCCGTGGCGCGCGATGGCCTCGGCCGTGGCGTAGAAGGTGTACGGCGTGGTGATGACCTCATCACCCGGGCCGACCCCCAGCGCCTGCAGGGCGATCACCAGCGCGTCGGTGCCGTTGGCGACGCCCACGGAGGGGCGGTTCTCGAGGCGCTTCGACACGGCCTCCTCGATCGCCCGCACACGCGGGCCGAGGATGAAGGCACCGGTGTCGAGGATCTCCGCGAGGGCCGCGTCGAGTTCCCCGCGAAGGGGCGCGTACTGCGCCCGGATGTCCATGAGCGGAACTCCCACGGAGTGCGACGTTACCAACGCAGGCGGGCGCCGGAACCCTGCCCGGGCCCACCGGGGACGTCGGTCACCGGCGCCGGCGCGACCGGTATGCGCGCCGTGACGATCGTGCCGAACCCCTCGCGCGACGTGATGGACGCCGATCCGCCCAGTCGCTCGGTGATGTGCTTGACGATCGAGAGGCCGAGGCCCGTGCCCCCGAGGCGCCGCGAACGCGACGGGTCGGCGCGGTAGAAGCGCTCGAACACGTGCGGGACGTCCTTCTCGGGAATCCCCAGCCCGTCGTCCTGCACCTCCACCACCACCATGCCGCCCTCGCGCGCCACGCGCACGGTGGCGGTGGATCCGGTGCCGGCGTAGCGCACGGCGTTCTCGGCGAGGTTGCGCACCACGGTGTGCGCCATGCGGTCCGTGAGCGCCGTGAACATGCCGTCCCCGGCGTCCACCGCCAGCGTCACGCCCTGCTCGGCGGCCTCGCCGGCGAGTTCCGCGGCCACCTGGTGGGCCACCGCGCCCATGTCGGTGCGCTCGCCGCTGGGGTCGCCCTGGGCGGCCTCGAGCTCGGACAGGAACAGGATGTCGTCGATGAGGGCCTCGAGCCGCTCGGTCTCGAAGCGCGACCGGCTCACGAAGTCGGCGCGCATGTCCGGCGGGAGCTCCGGGTCCTCCAGGGCCTCCAGCATGCCGCGCAGCCCGGTGAGCGGGGTGCGCAGCTCATGCGAGACATTGGCGACGAACTGCGAGCGCAGGTCCTGGTAGGCCACCGCCTGGGTGGCGTCGATCAGCGTGAGCACCGCCCCGTGCTCGCCATCCACCGTGAACGGCACCACCTGTGCGCGGAACGTGCGCCTGCCCTCCACGAAGAGCCGCAGTTCGAACTCGTCGTCGCGCCCCGTGGCCAATGCCTCGCGCACGCGCTCCGCCAGCGTGTGGTCGCCGAAGGCCTCGAGCACGCTCACGCCGGTGCGCAGGAACGGGAAGGCCCTGAGCGCAGCCGGGTTCACGCGTTCGACATCGGACCCCTCGCCCACCAGCACGGCCGTGGTGGGAAGGGCCTCGAAGGCGGCATCGAGCCGCGCGGCGTCGACCGACGGGGCCGGCTGCTGAGCCTGCGCGGCCACGGGCTCACCGGCACGCGCACGGCGCAGGGCCACCACGGCCACCACGGCGACCACCACGGCAACCACCGCGATGATCCATGCCAGGGCGGTCACGCCGCCACCCTCCGGCGCCGGTAGCGGATGAAGAGCCACACGAGCGCCACCACGATCGCCGCTGCCACCGCGTAGTCGAACCAGTGGAGCTGCTTCTGCAGGGTCTCCCAGTTGTCACCCACCGCGAGCCCGGCGTAGGCCAGCAGCAGGCACCACGGGATGCAGCCGATGAGGGTGAGCACCGAGAAGCGCCAGAACGGCATGCGCGCAACGCCCGCGGGCAGCGAGATGAACGTGCGGATGATCGGCAGGCATCGCGATATGAGCACCGCCCAGTCGCCGTATCGCTCGAACCAGCGGTCGGCGGCATCGAGGCGCTGGGGCGTGATGTGCAGCCAGTGCCACCTGAGCGCCCACTCGCGCCCCTTCGTGGCGCCCACCCAGTAGGCGATCCACGACCCCACGAGGTTGCCCCCCACGCCCGCGATGACCACGGCCCAGAAGCCCACCTTGCCCTGCCCGGCGAGGAAGCCGCCGAACACCATGATGGCCTCGCTCGGCACCGGGATGCAGGCGCTCTCGAGGATCATCAGGACGAACACCGCCCATGCGCCGTACGAGCCGACGACGTCGGTGGCGAAGTTCACGAGGGGCGCGGTGATGTCGGGCATGGGTCAGCGCCCCCCGGGCGCGGCCGGGGCCTGTGCGCGTGGCGGCGTCATCTAGCTCGGGATCGCGTCGATCTCGGACTGCAGGGCCTTCATCTGGTCGACGAGCCGCTTCACCTCGTCGTCCAGGCCGGTCATGCCCTGGTGCTGCCGGTACACCACGTGGCCGAGTTCCTCGGCCACCGCATTGAGCTTGCGCTGGAGCATGAGCTTCTCGCCCATGTCGCGTGCGTCCTCGGCGCCCTTCTGCGCCGCGTCCGCTGTCTTCTTGGCGAGTTCCTTCGCCTTGTCGCTGAAGCCCATGACCCCTCCCGGATCAGGCGCGATCGGCCCTCCACGTGCCCCATGCGATGAAGGTGGAGACGATCGAGACGATGAGAGACACGATGATGCCCCACGACTGGTCGCGGATGTCCATGAGGGCCACCACGGTGTACACCAGGGTGATCGACGTGAGGTATGCCGACACGCCGGCGCCCGGGAGGCGCGGCACCTCGTAGTCGAAGGCATCCGCCAGCGAGATGAGCCCCGCGAAGAGCGCGGCGAGGAACGCCAGCCACACCGAGTCGGCATCCCAGGCCCGGGCGCCGCCCGCGCCCCACTCGAAGAACAGGCTGATGATGAAGACCCCGTTCAGGATCGCCACGGCGATGAGCCGCTCCCGGCGATCGAGTGACTTGAGGTAGTTCACTGGCGTCCTTTCTAGCCGCGCCGGTCGATGCCCCAGGCCATCGCGGAGAACACCACCGCGGCGGCCGAGAGCCCCAGGGCCACCCAGGCCCCGTACATCAGGTTGTCGCCCGCGATGAGGAACAGGGCCGTGTAGAAGAGCCCGAAGGGCATGAGGAATGTGCTCACCGCCGGGATCGGCAGCGAGCGGAGCCCGCTGATGGTGATGGCATCGAGCAGCAGCAGCGCCGACGCCACGGCCACGACCACCAGCGCAAGCCATGACGAATCGATCATGTTCGCGCCGGTGAGATCGCCGTCGACGCCGCCCATGCCGAACCACGGCAGGAAGAGCGCACCGCACCACAGGCCGCCGAGGACGGCGGCGAGGATCTCCACGCGCTCAAGGGCTCCGAAGCGAGGCACGCGGTGAGTCTACGCGCGCGCTCGGCGCCCGGGTGACGGTGTTACCGGGTGTCCTCGCGGTACACCGAGAACGTCAGCACGAGCCCCACGACCGAGAAGATCAGTGCCAGCCACACGCCGTACGAGAGCCCGTCGATGGCGAAGATGAACACCACGACATAGAAGACCAGCAGCGACATCAGGTAGGTCGCCACCGACGTCGGGTTCATCCTGCGAAGCGGGATGTCCATGCGCAGCCCGTCGGCGGCCACGATGCCGCCGGCCACGAGCGCGATGATCAGCACCAGCGGCCACGATCCCAGGTCGGCACCCGAGCCGGAGATCGGCCCGAAGCTCTGCCACTTCAGGAACAGCGAGATGATGAACAGCAGCATCGCGACCGCTGCCCCCATCTCCTTCTGCTCACGCGTGATCCCCTGCAGGTCCACCGGTGCTCCTTGGACGGGTTCTGACGAAGGGCCTTTCGACGCCCCCCGCTCCCGTCCCTTCCCGCGACGTGCCTAGGCGATGGTGAACGGCGCGTAGTGCCCCGGCACCACGATGGCCGGCGCGCGGTCGCGGATCATGCGCCACGCGGCCAGGTGCTGATCGCGGTTCTCGAGCCCCTCGGGGGCCGCCATGTCGGCGAACCACGCGGGATCGGGGCCCAGGGTGTCGCCGGCGGCGATCACCCGGGCGTCCTCGCACTCCGCCACCACCGCCACGTGGCCGGGCGCGTGGCCGGGCGTGTGGAACCAGTCGAGGCCGTCGCGGATCGTCCCCTCCGCGCCCTCCATCACCTCGAGCGGGGCGTCATCCACGATTCCCCGCTGGCGCATCGCCCACGGGGTGCCGAGCTCATCGCGGTGCACCCACACCTGCGTGACCCCCGGAAGCTGCGGGAGCGCGCTCAGGTGATCGGAGTGCAGGTGGGTCATCACCACCGTGCGCACCTCGCGGGGATCGATGCCGCGCGCGCGCAGGGCGCCGTCGAGCATGTCGCCCTGGGTCTGGTAGCCGGGATCGATCACCACCGGCTCGGGCCCGGTGAGCAGCACCGTGTTGGGCCAGGCGATCATGCCCGGCACCGCGCCCTGCATCTTGCGGTATGCGGCGAAGGTGCCCTCGGTGCTTGCGGCGCGGGTTTCCACCACCTCGTTGCCCAGCAGCCCGAGCACGATTCGGTGGGCCGGCACCAGCACCTGCCAGTGCCATGGTCCGCCGGCCATCGCCTAGCCCGCCCGGTGGCGGTCCCCGCCGGGCTCCGGACGCGCGTGGCACGGCGCCTCGAGGAACGGCTCGACGGGATCGGGCGAACGCCGGCGCGCGCGCTCGATGCGCACGCGCACCGCCTGCCGCAGGGGCGCGGCCAGCGGCGACGCCGCGAGGCCCACGAGCCCCGCGCCGATGATCAGGCCGCGCCGGCGAGCGGCCACTGCGCTACTTGAGGAGCGAGAGGAACTCGTCGACCGGGATGGCGGTCAACGTCTGGAAGTGCGCGGTACCGCGCGCCGCGAGCTCCACCGAGACGCGGGCGATCACCTTCTCGTCCGGCGCCTCGACGATGTTCACGAAGTCGTACGGACCAAGCACCGCCCACTGCTGGACGACCTTGGCGCCCATCTGCTCGATCTCCTGATTCACTTCCTTCACCCGCTGCGGGTTGGCCTTGATGGTGCCCGCGCCGTGTGGGCTGAGCGTGCTGAGCAGGATGTAGGTCGGCACCCGTCCTCCTAGGGTCCTTGCCGGTCGCGGTGAGCGTACCAGCGTGCGGATAGGATGACCCCATGGCAACCGGGGCCCCAGGGCGCACGAACCGCGGAACCATTCCCGCGATCATCGCCGTGGCCTCGCTCATCCTGGCGATCAGCGTGTTCCTGCCCTGGTACACGGCCGACGTCGCCCCGCCGTTCACCCCCGAGGCCACGTCGGGCTGGGACGCCACCATGCTGGCCCGCATCACCTTCGCCATGGGAATCATCACGCTGTTGTCGTCGGCCCTCATCTGGCTCGACCTCCGCGGATTCCTCCCCATCGACGCCGACATCGTCCGCGCCCTCGCGTGGACGTGCCTCGTGCTCACGATCGGGGCCACGGCACTGGTGGCCTGGCGCCTCGTGCGCCCGCCCGGGCCCGCGGAATTCCTTGCCCGCGACGTCGGGCTGTTCATCGCCCAGGCCGCCGCCATCGTGGCGCTGGTCGCATCGATCGGCGCCGTGCGCCCGAGGAACCCATGATCCACGTATCCCGCACCATCACCGTCCCCATGGCCCGCGACGAGGCATTCCGCCGGGTGGCCGAGTTCGGTCGCGCCGCGGAATGGGACCCGGGCCTGGCGGAGTCGCGGCAGGAGACCCCCGGCGAGCCGGGGCTCGGCACGGTGTTCCCGATCGTCGCGGAGTTCCGCGGCAAGCGCACGCCGATGGTCTACGAGATCACCGAGTGGGAACCCACCACCCGCATGGTCATCGAGGGCACGGGCGAGAAGGCCACCGCCCGCGACGAGATCACCTTCCGGGATGCCCCGGGCGGTGGCTGCGAGATCACCTATACGGCCGCCCTCGGGATGAAGGGCGTGCTCAAGGTGGCCGAGCCCTTCCTCAAGGGCACGTTCCACCACATGGGCGACAAGGCGGTATCCGGCCTGGCCGCCTGGCTGGGCGGCTAGCGCACCACCCCGACGGGGCGCGGGGGCAGCCACCCAACGGTGACTGCCCCCGAACCGCCTAGGCGGCAGCGCGCTCGCGCGGCCGCATCACGAGGGCGTCGTCCTGCACGTCGACCTCCACGTCGTCGCCGGGCTTTATGGCGCCGGTGAGCATCTCCATGGCGAGCGGATCCTGCACCCGCTTCTGGATGACGCGCTTGAGCGGGCGCGCCCCGTAGGCCGGGTCGTACCCCTCGTCGGCGATGCGCTCGCGGGCCGCGGGCGAGAGGGTCAGGCGGATGTCCTGCTCCTCGAGCCTCTGGTCGAGGCGGGCCATCTGCATGTCCACCACGCGGTCGATGTCCGAGCGGTCGAGCTTGCTGAACTGCACGATCTCGTCCACGCGGTTGAGGAACTCCGGCCGGAAGTGGTCGCGGAGCGCGCCCATCACCCGCTCGGACACGATGTCGTCGTCGAGGCCGTCCAGCATGAACTGGCTGCCGATGTTTGACGTCATGATCACCACCGTGTTGCGGAAGTCCACCACGCGCCCCTGGCCGTCGGTGAGGCGGCCGTCGTCGAGCAGCTGCAGCAGCACGTTGAACACGTCGGGGTGCGCCTTCTCGATCTCGTCGAGCAGCAGCACCGCGTACGGCCTGCGCCGCACGGCCTCGGTGAGCTGGCCGCCCTCCTCGAACCCGACGTACCCCGGAGGCGCGCCGATGAGGCGGGCCACCGTGTGCTTCTCCATGTACTCGCTCATGTCGATGCGCACCATCGCGCGATCGTCGTCGAACATGAACTCCGCAAGCGCACGGGCGAGCTCGGTCTTCCCCACGCCGGTGGGGCCGAGGAAGATGAACGAGCCGATGGGGCGGTCGGGGTCGCTCAGCCCGGCGCGCGCGCGACGCAGCGCGTTGGCGACGGCCTCCACGGCCTCCTCCTGCCCCACCACGCGCTCGTGCAGGCGGTCCTCCATGTGCACGAGCTTCTCCACCTCGCCCTCCATGAGCCTGCTCACGGGGATGCCGGTCCACGACGCCACCACCTCGGCGACGTCCTCGCTGGTGACTTCCTCCTTGAGCATGCGGTGCTCGGCCTGCTTGGCATCGAGCTCGCGCTCGGCCTCCTCGAGCCCGCGCTCGAGCTCGGGGATGGTGCCGAAGCGCAGGCGCGCGGCCCCCTCGAGGTCGGCCTCGCGCTCGGCCCGCTCCACCTCGGTGCGGGCGCGGTCGAGGTCGTCCTTCAGGTCGCGGATGCGCGTGATGGAGGCCTTCTCCTCCTCCCACGCGGCCTTCATGCCGTCCGACTCCTCGCGGAGGTCGGCCAGCTCCTGGGCCACGCGCTCACGGCGCTCCACCGACGCCGGGTCGGTCTCGGCCTGCAGGGCCTGCTCCTCGATCTCGAGCTGGATGATGCGGCGCAGCAGCACGTCGAGCTCCTCCGGCACCGAGTCGATCTCGATGCGCAGGCGGCTGGCCGACTCGTCGATCAGGTCGATCGCCTTGTCGGGCAGGAAGCGCGACGTGATGTAGCGGTCGCTCAGCCGGGCCGCGGCCACCAGGGCCCCGTCCTGGATGCGCACGCCATGGTGCACCTCGTAGCGCTCCTTGAGCCCGCGGAGGATCGCCACGGCGTCCTCCACCGAGGGCTCGCCCACCATCACGGGCTGGAAGCGCCGCTCGAGGGCGGCGTCCTTCTCGATGTACTGGCGGTACTCGTCGAGCGTGGTGGCGCCCACGGCCCGCAGCTCGCCGCGGGCGAGCATGGGCTTCAGCAGGTTCGCGGCATCCACCGCGCCCTCGGCCTTGCCGGCCCCCACGATCGTGTGCAGCTCATCGATGAAGAGGATGATCTCGCCCTCGGCCTCGGCGATCTCCTTGAGCACGGCCTTGAGCCGGTCCTCGAACTCGCCGCGGTACTTGCTGCCGGCGATGAGGCTGCCGACGTCGAGCGCGATCACGCGCTTGCCCACCAGCCCCTCGGGCACGTCGCCATCAACGATGCGCTGGGCCAGGCCCTCCACGATGGCGGTCTTGCCCACGCCCGGCTCGCCGATGAGCACGGGGTTGTTCTTGGTGCGGCGCGAGAGCACCTGGATGACCCGGCGCACCTCCTCGTCGCGCCCGATCACCGGATCGAGCTTGCCCTGCGCCGCCGCCACGGTGAGGTCGCGGCCGTACTTCTCGAGGGCCTGGTACTTCTCCTCGGGATTCGGATCGGTCACGCGGGCCGACCCGCGCACCTGCTTCAGGGCGTCCATCAGCGTGTCGCGGGTGACCCCGTTCACCTCGAGGGCCTGCTTCGCGGGGCCGGCCTCGCCGACCAGCGCGAGCAGCAGGTGCTCGGTGCTGATGTATTCGTCGGTGAGCGCCTCGGCCTCCTGGCCGGCATTCCTCACCACCGCCTTGAACGACGGTGAGAACTCCACGGTGACGCTTGCGCCGCTGACCGTCGGGCGCGCCTCCACCGCGGCCTGGGCCGCGGCGCGGAGCGCGGCCGGGTTGGCGCCGGCGCGCTCGACGATCGGCTGCACCACGCCCTCCGGCTGGTCGAGCAGGCAGAGCAGCAGGTGCTCGGGCTCGACCAGCTGGTTCCCGCGCGTCTCCGCGAGGGCCTGGGCTGCCCCGAGCGCCTCTGCGGCGCGCTCAGTGGGCTTGTCTACGGGCATTAAGAGGACCTCCTCGGGTCTCGTGAATCGGTTGCGCGGGGCACCGGGCGGAGCCCCGCGGGAATGACGGTCTTGATGGGCACGGCGGGCGGACCCGACGTGCGGCGCACATGGACGATCTCGGTGGACATCGCCCGGCGCGTGGCGTCGATGGCGCGCTCGTGCTCGGCCATCCGGGCCTGCACGTCGCGCTCGAGGTCGCGCACGCGGCGCATGGCCGCCTCGAGCTGCTGCTCGAGGTCGAGCACGCGCTCGATGCCGGCCAGGTTGAGCCCGCTCTCACCGAGCGCCTGGATGCGGCGCAGGCGGGCGAGGTCGGCCTGTGAGTAGAGACGGGTGCGGCCCTTCGTGCGCCCGGGCTGCACCAGCCCGCGACGCTCGTACATGCGCAGCGTCTGCGGGTGCATGCCGGCCATCTCGGCGGCCACGCCGATCATGAACACCGGCCGCGTCTCGTCGCGTTCGGCGCTCATCGGAAGAGCTTCTCGCGGGGATCGGCGCCGTCGAGCGCCGCGAAGGCCTCGAGGGCCTCCTTCTGCTCGTCGCTCAGCGACGACGGAACCGCGAGCCGGAGCTTGGCGAGCAGCGACCCGCTGCCCGACCCATTGAGCTTGGGCGCGCCCTTGCCCGGCACGCGCAGCGTGCGGCCATCCTGGCTGCCCGGCGGCACGGTGATCTTCACCCGGCCGTCGAGCGTGGGCACCTCGATCTTCGCGCCGAGGGCGGCCTCGCCGAAGGTGATGGGCACCTCCACCACGAGGTCGTCGCCCTTGCGCGTGAAGACCGGGCTCGGCATGACGCGGGTGATCACGTGCAGGTCGCCCGCCGGGCCACCGCGCATGCCGGCCCCGCCCTTGCCCTTGAGCTTGATGCGGGTGCCGTCCTTGGCCCCGGCCGGGATGCGCACGCGTATGCGCCGCTCGGCCGAGCGCACGCCCGAGCCGCGGCAGTCGGTGCATGGGTCCTCGATGATGGTTCCGGCGCCCCCGCACTCGGGGCAGGCCTCGGGAATCGAGAAGCCGCCGATGTCGCGGCCCACCTGGCCGCGGCCATCGCAGGCCGTGCACAGCCGCGGACTCGTGCCCGGCTTCGCGCCGGACCCCGAGCACGTGGCGCAGGCCTCGGTCTTCTCGAGGGTCACCGGCACCTCGGCGCCGGACATCGCCTGGTCGAACGACAGCGTCACCTCGACCTCGAGGTCCTGGCCGCGCCGGGCGCCGCCCGACGGGCCGCGCCCGCCACGGCGTGCGCCGCCGCCCCCGAACATCGATCCGAAGATGTCGCCGAGGTCGCCGAACCCGGCCGCCCCGCCGCCGCCACCGCTGCCGCCGCCGAAGCCACCCATGCGGGCGAACTGGCGCTCGGCGTCGTACTCGCGACGCTTCTCGGGGTCGGACAGCACGTCGTGCGCGTGCGAGACCTCCTTGAAGCGCTCCTCCGCGGATGCGTCATCCGGGTTGGCGTCGGGGTGGTACTTGCGCGCAAGGGCACGGTAGGCCTTCTTGATGGCCTCGTCGTCCGCGTCCTCGGGAACGCCGAGGACCGCATAGAGGTCCTTGTCGTTCAGTTGTTGCCCCCTCCCTGCGAGACCACCACGCGTGCGGGGCGAATGACCGCATCGGACATCCGGTAGCCGCGCTCCACGACCGCCACGACCGTGCCCTCCGGGTGATCCGGGGACGGCACGCCCTGCACGGCCTCATGCACGTTCGGGTCGAACGCCTCGCCATGGGCGGGGATCTCCTCCACGCCCCTGCCGGCGAGCAGTGCGCCCAGCTGCTGCTTCACCATGTCGACGCCCGCGACGATGCCCTGGGCACCCTCGTCGCCCGCGGCCACCAGGGCCTCGAGCGCGCGCTCGAGGTTGTCGAGCACGGGCAGGAGCTCGCCGACGAGGTCCCGCACGCCGGCCTGCGCCAGCATGGGGCGCTCGCGCTCGACGCGCTTGCGGTAGTTGTCGAAGTCGGCCCGGGTGCGCTGCAGCTGGTCGAGGTACTCGTCCCGCTCCGCGCTCACCCGCGCCAGGTCATCGGTGTCGCCGCCAACGCCCTCGGGGCCCGGGGCGCCCGCCTCCTCGGCGGGCACCTCGGGCTCCTCGGGAGCGACGTCGTTGTGGGTGTGGTCGGTCAACGGGATTCCCCTAGGCCTTCTGGGCCGGCTCGTCCTCGTCGATCACCTCGTAGTCGGCGTCCTCCACGGTCTCCTCGCCGGCGTCGCCCGCGCCCTGCTGCTCGGCGGCAGCGCGCTGGTACACCTGCTCGGACACCTTGTGCAGCGCCTGGGTGACCCTCTCGGTCGCGGCCTCGATGGACGCCGCGTCCTCACCCGACTGGCTCTCGCGAGCCGCCTGGATGGCCTGCTCGAGCTCCGACTTCAGGTCCGCGTCGACCTTGTCGCCGTGGTCCTTCAGCTGGCGCTCGGCCTCGTTCACCCGGGCCTCGGACTGGTTGCGGGCGTCGGCCAGGGCGCGAAGGCGCTTGTCGTCCTCCGCGTGGGCCTCGGCCTCGTCCACCATCGTCTTCACCTCGTCATCCGACAGGCCCGACGAGCTCTTGATCTCGATCTTCTGCTCGTTGCCGGTGCCGCGGTCCTTGGCGGACACGTGCACGATGCCGTTGGCGTCGATGTCGAAGGTCACCTCGATCTGCGGCGTGCCACTGGGCGCCGCCGGGATCCCGGTGAGGTTGAAGCGGCCGAGCGTGCGGTTGAAGCTCGCCATCTCGCGCTCGCCCTGCAGCACGTGGATCTCCACCTGGCTCTGGTTGTCCTCCGCGGTGGAGAACACCTCGCTCTTCTTGGTGGGGATCGTGGTGTTGCGCTCGATGAGGCGCGTGAACACGCCGCCCTTGGTCTCGATGCCCAGCGACAGCGGGGTCACGTCGAGCAGCAGGACGTCCTTCACGTCGCCCGCGAGCACACCGGCCTGGATGGCGGCACCGACGGCCACCACCTCGTCCGGGTTCACGCCCCTGTGCGGGTCCTTGCCCGTGAGCTCCTTCACGCGCTCCTGCACCGCGGGCATGCGGGTCATGCCGCCCACGAGCACCACGTGGTCGATGTCGTTGCCGGTCACGCCGGCGTCCGACAGGGCCTGCTTGGTCGGGCCCTCGAGGCGCGTGAGCAGGTCGTGCGTGAGCTCCTCGAACTTGGCGCGCGTGAGCGACAGGTCGAGGTGCTTCGGGCCCGAGGCGTCCGCCGTGATGAACGGCAGGTTGATCTGCGCGCTCGTGGTGGTGGACAGCTCGATCTTGGCCTTCTCGGCAGCCTCGTAGAGGCGCTGGAGCGCCATGGCGTCCTGGCTCAGGTCGATGCCCTGGCTCGCCTTGAACTCGGCCACCATCCAGTCGACGACCGCCTTGTCGAAGTTGTCGCCGCCCAGGTGGTTGTCGCCGTTGGTGGACTTCACCTGGAACACGCCGTCGCCGATCTCGAGGATCGACACGTCGAACGTGCCGCCGCCCAGGTCGAACACCAGGATGGTCTGCTCGCTCTCCTTGTCGAGCCCGTAGGCCAGCGCGGCCGCGGTGGGCTCGTTGATGATGCGCTTCACCTCGAGGCCGGCGATGGTGCCGGCGTCCTTGGTGGCCTGGCGCTGGGCGTCGTTGAAGTACGCGGGCACGGTGATCACCGCGCCGTCGACCTCCTCGCCCAGGAACGCCTCGGCGTCCTGCTTGATCTTCTGCAGGATCATCGCGCTGATCTCCTGCGGCGACCACTCCTTGTCGCCGGCCTTCACGCGCACGTCACCGCTGGGTCCGGGGACGACCTCGTACGGCACGATGGTCTGCTCCTCCGACACCTCGTTGGTGTCGCGGCCCATGAAGCGCTTGACGCTGAACACGGTGTTCTGCGGGTTGGTCACGGCCTGCCGGCGCGCGACGGCGCCCACGAGGCGCTCGCCCTGCGGGGTGAACGCGACGACCGACGGGGTCGTGCGACCGCCCTCCGCGTTGGGGATGACCTCGGGCTCGCCGCCCGTGAGCACGGCCATGGCCGAGTTGGTGGTTCCGAGATCGATGCCGATCGTCTTGCCCATGAAAGGAATTGCCTCCTGATGCGTTACGTGGAAATGGCCCGGTTCGTTCCGGGCCGGTCTGGTCACGAGGGGTATCCAACAACATGAGTCATCTCATATCAAGTCATCTGCGTTATGACTTAGTAAGGTCGGCGGACCTCCCGGTACCCCGGTTCCACAACGCGAAAGGGCCCGCTCGGCGGGCCCTTTCAGGTAGCACGTGCGCGCCCCGGATGCGGGGGCGGGATGGCCTCGCTAGAGGATTCCGGCGGGCGGGCCGTCCTGCTCGCGGTCCTTGCCGAATCCGGTGCGCTGCAGCAGCGCCCAGCCGGCCGGGAGGATCGCCGCGACGATGGCCAGCTTCAGCAGGTCGCCGAGGATGAACGGCTGCACGCCGAGCTCGTAGGCCTGGCCCCACCCGAGGGTGACGCCGTCGCCGGCCGGCGACCAGTTGGCGAGCCACGGCACGCCGATGGCGTAGATGATCACGTTGCCCAGCAGCAGCACGCCGATCATGGGCACCACCCGGCGGTCGGCACCGCGCTCGCAGAGCCACCCGACCAGGCCCGCCGCGAGGATGAAGCCGATGATGTATCCGCCCGTGGCGCCGGTGATGATGTCCCAGCCGCCCGACTGCTCGCTGAAGATCGGGGCGCCCAGCGCGCCGATCACGAAGTAGAGCGCCAGCGACAGCGCGCCGCGCCACGCGCCCAGCATGCCGCCGACCAGCAGCACGGCGAGGGTCTGGCCGGTGAACGGCACCGGGTACCAGGGAATCGAGACCTGCGCGAGCAGCGACACCAGGGCCGTGCCGGCGAGGACGAGGATGATGTCGCGGACGAGCGTGCTGGCCCGGGTCTGGCCGCGGGGGACGACGCGATCGACGATCGCCCCGTAGCGAACTGCGTGCATTCGGCGGTGCTCCTTGGGATTACGGCGTGTCTCGGTGATGTTACCCAGCGCGTGACAGGCAGGGACCGGCGGCCCGGTGGCATACACTTGTTGCATGGCAACCGAGCCGGCAAGCGGCATTGGCGGTGGCATCGACCAGCTCCGCAACGGACTGATCGAGGTCGCGAGCGTCATCGTGAGGCAGGTGGAGCGCGCGGTGGACGCCTGGGAGAACCAGGACCACGCCGAGGCCGCGGCGGTGATCGCCGGCGACGACGAGGTGGACGCCCGCTGCAAGGACCTCGAGCGCCTGGCGTTCGACCTCGTGCTGCTGCAGGCGCCCAAGGCCCACGACCTGCGCCTCATCCACACCGGGCTCATCATCACGGTGGCCCTCGAGCGCGTCGGCGACCTCGCGGTGGCCATCGCGCACCGCGTGGAGGCCATGGAGCCATCCCGGCCCATCCCCGAGGTCGACGCCCTGCTCAAGCGCATGGAGCCCCGGGCCATCAGCGCGCTCTCCCAGGCCGTGCAGGCCTTCGCCCGCGAGGACACCGGCCTGGCCATCGTGGCCCGATCCGACGCCCGCAGCGTGCAGGACCTCCTCGAGGGCGTCATGCAGGCGGCATCCCATCACGCCGCCGACCAGGACAGCGCCCCGTGGCTTGCGAGCGCCGTGCTGCTGGCCCGCCACCTCGAGCGGGTGTCCAACAACGCGGCCGAGATCGCCGGCCGCGTGAGGTTCGTCGCCGAGGGCGGCGACCCGGTCTAGCCGAGCCGCCGCCCCCAGGCGGCGTCACCCCCTACGTGGCTAGCACTGCACCACGAGGTTGAACGAGGCGGCAGCCTGGTTGCCCGACGCGGCGGCGCCGGCCGCATCGGTGCCGGTGCCGGTCTGCCCGGTGTAGGTGGTGACCACCCACTGGGTGTTCTGTGCGCCCGGCCCCACGGTGGCGAACGCGCCGTAGTTGAGACCACTGCCGGGTGAGAAGGTCTGCACCGTCGCCACGGGCGCGCACTGGCTGACGTTGGTCGGGAACGTGACCGTGTAGGTCGAGGTACCCGACTTGGCCGCCGTCACGGTGGTACCGGTGGTGGAGCGCTGCACGGTTCCCGTGTTGGAGATCACCGCGAAGTACGACGGGTTCGACAGCTTGGCGGGCGTCACCGCCTGGTTGGCGATCTGCGCCGTGGTCCAGCCCTGGCCCGAACCGGCCACCTTGCTGAGCGGCGTCACGCCGTTGGCGCCGGTGTTGGCGTTGTCGGTCGCGGTGGTGCGGATGGGCGCCAGGTAGTTCAGCGACGAGTTCGAGCGCTTCACGGCGGCCTGCGAGATGCGCTGGTTGATCAGCAGCTGCTGGCTCGACGTGGTGCCGTTCTCGCTGGCAGCGGTGCCGGATCCGACGAGCACCGCTGCAGCACCGAGGATCGCCACCGAGGCGATGGCAAAGGGATACACCTTCATGAGGAGGCCTCCGTTGGTTTCGTAGTGGGGACGGGCCGCGAATGACCATAGGCCGCTTCTCGGGGGATCCCGACCCCTCTTTACGCAATCCTTGCGACCGCGTTGCGGAACGTCCTGCTCATGCCGGTATTCGACGCCGCCGGTGATAGCGTGCCCCGCCTATGAGCGCACCCACCCGCCTCGAAAGCGCCCTCGCGGAGGGCCGTTTCGCCGTCACGAGCGAGATCGGACCGCCGAAGAGCGCCGATCCGTCCGTCATCGCCGAGAAGGCCCGCCTGCTGGGGCCGGTGACCGACGCGGTGAACATCACCGACAACCAGACGGCCCAGTCGCGCATGTGCCCGCTGGCATCGGGGCGCATCGCGCTCGACAACGGCGCCGAGCCCGTGATGCAGATGACGGTGCGCGATCGCAACCGCATGGCGCTCACCAGCGACATCCTGGGCGCATCGGCGCTGGGCATCCACAACACGCTCTGCATGAGTGGCGACCCCATCCACATCGGCAACCACCCGGATGCCGCCGTGGTGAACGACATCGACACCATGGCGCTGCTGCGCCTGCAGGCGTCGCTGCGCAACGGCCGCTTCATGAACGAGGCCGAGGAGGACCTCGCCGGAGAGGCCCCGCACCTGGTGATCGGCGCCACCGCCCACCCCGCGGCGGATGACCCCGACGTGGAGATCTCGAAGATCCGCGCCAAGATGGAGGCCGGGGCCGACTTCTTCCAGACCCAGCTGGTCTACGAGCCCGAGCGCGTGGCGGCCTTCATGAGCCGCCTCGAGGCCGCCGACCTGCCCGCCATGCCCAAGCTGCTCATCGGCGTGGGCCCCTTCAAGCACCTGCGCATGGCCGAGCACATGCGCGACAAGGTGTGGGGCGTCACGGTGCCCGACGCGCTCATCGCGCGCATGCAGCAGTCGCAGGACGAGGGCGACACCGGCATGGAGATCTGCGTGGAGGTCATCCAGGCGCTGCGCGAGATCCCCGGGGTCGCGGGCATCCACGTGATGGCCGTCGCCTGGGAGTCGTCGGTGCCCGAGATCCTGTCGCGCGCCGGCCTGGTGCCCGCCGCCCGCTAGGGCTCCGGGTCACCCATGAGGTCGCCGAGGTCCGCGAGGCCGTCGGCGGCCCCCTCCGCGGCATCGCCGGCCTGCTCGGCCGTGGCCATGTCGATGGCGTCCTCGGCCAGCACCACGATGGTGGCGGTCCACAGCACGTCGTCCGCAGGATCGTCGGGTACCGGGCCGTTGGCCAGGCCCTTCACCGCTGCCAGCGCGGCCGGAGGAGCCGGAACGTCCAGGCCCAGCACGGCCTCGCGGGCCCATGAGCGGATCTCGTCATCGCCCGTGGCGCGCACCAGGCGCGGCGTGGCCGCCTCGGCCGAGGTGCCGGCGTCGGCGTAGTCGCTGATCTCCGGGCCGAAGTCCTCGGGGTCGAGGTCCAGCAGGTCGGCCGCGATGCGCCCCGCCGTGGTGGCGAGCGCCACCAGCGCCTCGGGGCGGCCGGGTTCGGTGCCCTGGATTGCGGCGAGGGCCTCGAGCCGGTCCTGGGCACGGGCGCGCACCGCTGCCAGGTCGAGCCCCGCGCGCTCGGCCAGCGCAAGCGCCAGCGGGTTCCCGGGATCGGCGTCGGCCGCGAACTCCTCGGCCACGGCCAGCGAGCGATCGTCGGCCGCGTCGTCCGGGCGCTCGGCGCGCGCGAGCGCCGCGGCGGTGGGCCCCTGCAGCACGGGCCACTGCGCGGTGGCCACCTGCGTGATCAGCGCGTCAACCTCCGCGCGGTCCGGCGCTCCCGCGCCGATGGCCGCCGCGAGCTCCATGGCCTCGGGGCCCAGCAGCCCGCGCGGGAACGACAGCCCGGTCATGGCGATGACCCGCCGCATGGCCGCCATGTCGCGCTCGGTGCTCATGGCGCCACGATCGCATGCTCGATGGCGCCGAGGCCGCTGATCTCCACCCGCACCACGTCGCCCGGCTGCAGGAACCGCATGGGGTCCATCCCCACGCCGACGCCGGACGGCGTGCCGGTGGTGATGACGTCGCCGGGCTCGAGCGGGAACACGTGCGACGCGAACGAGACGAGCTCGGCGACCGTGAAGATCATGTCCGAGGTGTTGGTGTCCTGGCGCAGCTCGCCGTTCACCCACGTGCGGATGCGCATGTCCTGCGGGTCGCCCGCCTCGTCGGCAGAGGTGATCCAGGGCCCCATCGGCATGAAGCCCCACCCGCTCTTGGCGCGGATCCACTGCGGCTCGGCCTTCTGGCGGTCGCGGGCGCTGACGTCGTCGACGCACGTGTACCCGAACACGTGCTCGAGGGCCTGGGCGACGGGCACCCGGTGCGCCGTGGCGCCGATCACCACGCCGAGCTCGCCCTCGTAGTCGAGGCGGCGCGTCCACTCGGGATGCACCACGGGGCCGGACGGCCGGTTGTACGTGCCGCGCATCTTGGCGAACAGCACGGGTTCGGCGGGCGGCTGCTGCCCCGTCTCGGCGGCATGCGCCCGGTAGTTGAGGCCGATGGCCAGGGCATTGCCCGGGAGCACCGGCGCCTCGAGCACGACGTCGGCCAGCGGAATGGGATCACCCCCCGCCACGGGATCTGCCCCGCGGATGATGTCGATGGCGTCGTGCGCAGCCAGCGGCACCACGTGATCGCCCTCGACCAGTCCGGGGTGCCGGCGGGAATCCCGGCTGAACGAGCACAGTCGCATCGATCGCTATCCTACGGGCCGCTCGCCGGCCCTCGCGTGGCCGCCACCCGACCACGGAAGAGGCCAAATCCCAACGCGCCCAGATGATCCCCGCTCAGACGGGAACCCTCGCGCGCGGCAGGCCGTCTCGGACGGGGTCCGCGGATTCGTCGCCCCGTTCGTGCGGTTCCTGGTGCGCGTGGGCGTCACCCCCAACGCCATCACGGTGTTCGGATTCGTGCTCTCGGTGGGCACCGCCGTGCTCGCCGGATTCCAGTTCTGGATCTGGGCGTTCGTCGTGGGCTTCATCGGCGCCTTCAGCGACATGTTCGACGGCTCCGTGGCCCGGCTCAGCGGCAAGTCGTCGCGCTTCGGGGCGTTCCTCGACTCCAACCTCGACCGCTTCGGCGAGGGGCTGGTGATGGGTGGCATCGGCATCGCCATGGCCTACGACGGCCGCACCTACGCGGTGGCGATGACGTTCCTGGCGCTGACCGGCGGCTTCCTGGTGTCGTACACCCGTGCCCGCGCCGAGGGCCTGGGCATCGACTCCAACAAGGGCGGGCTGTTCAGCCGCACCGAGCGCCTCATCCTCATCGGGTTCGCGCTGCTCCTGGGCGGCTGGGGAATCACCATCGAGGTCGTCATGACCATCCTCGCCGCGGGGACTCTCGTCACCTTTGCCCAGCGCCTTTTCTACGTACACTCCACGCTTCGGGATGCCGACGGGCCCCCGGACGCCAGGTAAGCAACGGGGGAGACCCGATCTCGTGAGCAAGACCGTCAACGTCGCCATCATCGGCGTGGGCAACTGTGCCTCGTCCTTCGTGCAGGGAGTGCAGTACTACAAGGACGCCGGCAAGGACGACTTCGTCCCCGGCCTGATGCACTCGGTCCTCGGCGGCTACCACGTGAAGGACATCAACTTCACGGCGGCGATTGACATCGACGCGCGCAAGGTGGGGCTCGACCTGGCGGATGCCATCTTCACCGAGCCCAACAACACCATCACGTTCTCGGACGTCCCCGAGACCGGCGTGCACGTGGCGCGCGGCATGACCCACGACGGCCTGGGCAAGTACCTCTCGGAGGTCATCGAGAAGGCCCCGGGCGAGACGGCCGACATCACGGGCCTGCTCAAGAGCACCAAGACCGACGTGGTGGTGTCGTACCTGCCGGTGGGATCCGAGCAGGCCACCAAGTGGTACGTGGAGCACATCCTGGCCGCGGGCTGCGGCTTCGTGAACTGCGTGCCCGTGTTCATCGGCCGCGAGCACTACTGGCAGGAGCGCTTCCGCGAGGCCGGCGCGCCCATCGTGGGCGACGACATCAAGAGCCAGGTGGGCGCCACCATCGTGCACCGCCAGCTCACCCGCCTCATGCGCGAGCGCGGCGTGCGCCTGAAGCACACCACGCAGCTCAACTTCGGCGGCAACACGGACTTCCTCAACATGCTCGAGCGCGAGCGGCTCGAGAGCAAGAAGATCAGCAAGACCAACGCGGTCACCTCGATGCTCGACTACGAGATGGACCCGAAGGACATCCACATCGGGCCCAGCGACTACGTGCCGTGGCTCACCGACCGCAAGTGGGCGCACATCCGCCTCGAGGGCCAGGCCTTCGGCGACGTGCCCCTCAACATCGAGCTCAAGCTCGAGGTCTGGGACTCGCCCAACTCGGCAGGCGTGGTCATCGACGCCGTCCGCTGCTGCAAGGTGGCCATGGACCGCGGCATCTCGGGCACCCTCGAGGGCCCGTCGTCGTACTTCATGAAGAGCCCGCCCATCCAGCACCCGGACGACATCGCGCGCGAGATGACCGAGGCCTTCATCAGCGGCGAGAGCAACGCCGCCCTGCCGAGGTAGGCACGGAACCGCGGTGAGCGACTCACCGCTCAGGATCGCCCTGGTGTCGCCCCACGCGTTCCCCCCGGGGGACGACGTGGGGCATGCCGTGGCGGCCGAGGCCGAGGCCCTCGCCCGGCGCGGGCACGCCGTGACCATCCTCGCCCCGGGCAAGGGGCGCGCGGCGGCCGATGCCGGGCGCAGGCGCATCGAGGCCCTCGAGGCCGGGGACGCCGATGCCGTGGTATCCGAGCCCGGGGCGCCGCCACTGCTGGTGGCAACCTCGCGGGCCATCCGCAAGAGCACCAGGGGCACGGGCCGCCGGCTCGGCGGCCCCATCGAGTCGGCCTCGGGCCTCGAGATCGCCCTGGGCCTGGGTGGCTTCGACGTGGCCCACCTGCACGAGCCGCTCGCCCCCTCGCCCGCGCTGGCCGCCCTGCGCCACGCCACGGGCATGCGCGCGGTCACCTTCCACCGCACCGCGCCGCTGGCGGGCGTGGCCTTCGTGCGGCCGCTGGTCGACCGCGCCCTCGCGCAGGCCGACCTGCGCATCGCGCTCTCCCCCGCCGCCCGCCACGTGCTGGCAGGCGTGCTGCCCGGCGACTACGCGGTGGTGCCCGAGGGCATCGACCCCGTGCTGTTCGGGCCGGCCGCCGACCACCCGGGCATTGTCATCGTCGCCCGCGATCGCGACCGCACGGGGCTGAGGTTCGTGCTGCGCGCGCTCATCGGCACCGACCCGGCCGACACGGGGCCCATCACCATCATCGGCCCGCCCGACGCACCTCAGCGCACCCGCGCCGCGGTGCCCAAGGCCCTGCGCGAACGTGTGGAGGTGATCCCCGACGCCGATGCCGCCACCCGCGGCGATGCGCTGCGCCGCGGCCGCATCGCGCTGTTCCCCACCGACGAGGAGGCCGGCAGCCCGGTGCTGCGCGAGGCCATGGCCTCCGGGATGTGCGTGCTGGCCGCGCGGTGCCCGGACGCCGACGACGCCCTGGGCACCGACGCGGGAATCACCCTGCCGCCGTTCAGCGCGGAGGCCTGGGCCGACGCCGTCACCTCGTGCCTGGCCAACCCCGCGCGGGTGGCGATGTTCGGCGCCGCGGCGGAGGCCCGGGGACGGGCGCGCACCTGGGATGACGTGGCCGCCGACCTGGAGCAGCTGTACCGCGGCGTGGCGTCGCGTCCCGTGGAGGCCACCGCGGGGGGCGTCGAGCCCCCGGTGTTCGCCGACCTGCGGGTGCGCACCGGCCCCGGGCTCGGTCCGCGCGAGATCGTTGCCACCGCCGTGGAGCGCGACATCCGGGTGGTGGCCGTGGCCGCGCCGGGCGGCATCGAGCCGGCGCTCGAGGTGCACCGCGCGGCGCCGGAGCGGCTGCGCGTGATCGTGGGGCAGGAGATCGACACGCGCGAGGGCGTGATCGTCGGCCTGTTCCTCACGCAGTCGGTTCCCGATGGGCTGGGCCTCGTGGACTCCCTGCGCCGGGTGCGCGACCAGGGCGGGCTCACGCTGATCCCGCATCCGGAATCGGCCATGTCGCCCCCTCCCGATGCGCTGCGCGGCGTGCAGGAACTCATCGACTGCCACGAGGGCCTCACGCCGGTACGCCCCGCGGCCCAGGCGACCGATGCCGCGCTGCTGCTGCAGCGCGCGGGCCTGGTGGTCACCGCCGGCAGCGCCGCGGCCGCCCCTGCCGAGATGGGCACGGCGGGCATGCTCATGCGGCCCTTCGCCGGCCCGGAGGAGTTCCTGGCGTCCCTCGGCGACGCCCGCCCCATTCGGCGGAGGCGCGGCCTTCGGGGCCGGACGGCGCGTTCCTCGCGCCGGTTGTCGCAGCAGGACGCCTAGGTTGCAACGCTCGCTGCGACCTCCGGGGAGGAACCGCAGGCGGCCAGCACGAAACGTCATGCGCTGATGAGCGCCGAGTCACCCGCCACTCCCGAGCCCGATGCCGACGACCGCCGGTCGATCCCGCGCATCGAGGACGCCTACCTCGACAGGGCCATCCGCGAGATGCACCTGCTCGAGGAGCGCATGGACTCCTGCATGGGGTGCGCCGCGGCCGGCACCTTCCCCGTGAAGGCATCGGGGTCGCCCACCGCCGACATCATGCTGATCAAGTGGCAGTCGTCGCTGTCCGAGCGGCAGGAGGGCGTATCGTTCTACGGCCGCGCGGGCGAGGCGATCCGCCGCAGCGTGGAACGCCTGCAGGTTGACCCATCGGCGCTCTACGGCACGCTGGTGCTCAAGTGCCCGCACGCCGACCCGTCGGCGCCCATGGGCGAGGAACTCGAGTGGCTGGCCGAGGAGATCCGCATCGTGCGGCCGCGGCTCATCGTGGTGATGGGCGACCGCAGCATCGGCGCGGTGGACGCAATCAACTTCCCGATGTCCGAGCCGCTCCCCGTGGAGCAGGGCGTGGTCACCCAGTGGACGCCCACCATCGAGGCGCTCGTCACGCCGGACATCGACGACTCCCTCGACGAGCAGGACGCCAAGCGCCGCTTCTGGGCCGCCTTCCGCGCCCTGGGCGACTGGTACGCGGCCGAACCCCCCTGGTAGCCGTTCCAGCAGGGCATCCGCCGTTCCCCGGGCGCAGCGCCCGGGGGGCGGGCACACTGAATTCATGAAAATCTCCCTCCGGCTTTTCGCCGCGGCCTCCGCTGCCGCCCTCGTCATCGCCGTCGCCGGGTGCGGCGGATCCGACTCAGCTTCCTCACCTGACGCGGCGGCCGAGACCACGGCATCGGCGTCCGGCGCCGAGGGCAATCTGGCCCAGTTCATGAAGGACATCGGCGTGGAGCTCAACGAGTTCTGGGCCACCCAGTGGGGCGAGGGCTGGTCGGCCGCGAAGGTGAAGGTGCCGGAGAACTCCGCCAGCACCCTCTGCGGGAAGATCGACGCCCAGGAATCCGGCCCGGCCTACTGCGACGCTGACGCCACCATGGTGCTGCCCGTCGCCTTCTTCCGCGACGAGATCATCAATGCCGACGACTCCGGCCGCAATGATGCTGCGGTGGCAGCCGTGGTGGGCCACGAGTTCGGGCACCACCTGCAGAACATCGGGGGGCTGGGAGAGGCCGT
>JAFMJQ010000096.1 GCA_017853415.1 Thermoleophilia bacterium
GTGGTGAACCCGGGGAGCGCCGACGTGGTGGCCTCGGCCATCGCCGGCGCCAATTGACGGCATCGGGCCGTCGCTGAACGCAGGCTGTCGTGGGTGATCTCCCCCGACCGGGGCGTCACCGCCGCCTGAGCCGCCTGCAATCACCCCGTTTCGCCGCCGGCAGGCTCCTGCACTAGCCTTCCCGCCCATGCCCACCTCACTCGTCACCGGCGGAGCCGGATTCCTCGGCTCCCACCTCTGCGATCGGCTGCTTGCCGACGGCCACCGCGTCATCTGCGTCGACAACCTCGACACCGGAACCCTCGAGAACATCGAGCACATCCGGTCGGGCGACTTCGAGTTCCGCGAGCACGACATGACCCGCCACCTGGACGTCGGCGAGTCCATCGACGAGGTGTTCCACCTGGCGTCCCCCGCGAGCCCCATCGACTACCTGCGCCTGCCCCTGCACACGCTGAAGGTGGGCTCGTACGGCACGCACAACGCCCTGGGCCTCGCCAAGAAGCACCGGGCGCGGTTCCTGCTGGCCTCCACCAGCGAGGTCTACGGCGACCCGCAGGTGCACCCCCAGCGCGAGGACTACTGGGGCCACGTGAACCCCATCGGGCCGCGCGGGGTGTACGACGAGGCCAAGCGCTACGCCGAGGCCCTCACCATGGCCTACCACCGCCAGCAGGGCGTGGACACGCACATCGTGCGCATCTTCAACACCTATGGGCCCCGCATGCGCCCGAAGGACGGCCGGGCGATCCCCACCTTCCTGCGCCAGGCCAACGAGGGCGCCCCGCTCACCGTGTTCGGCGACGGCAGCCAGACCCGGTCGTTCTGCTTCGTCACCGACCTCATCGAGGGACTCGTGCGCCTCATCCGCAGCGACGAGCACGACCCGGTGAACATCGGCAACCCCGAGGAGTACACGATCCTCCAGCTCGCCGAGGCGGTGCTCGCGGCCACCGGCTCGCCGTCTGAGATCGTCTACGAGGCCCTTCCCCAGGACGACCCGACCGTGCGCCAGCCCGACATCACGCGCGCACGAGCGATACTCGGCTGGGAGCCCACCATCGGCCTCGCAGACGGACTGCGCATGACGATCCAGGGCACCACGGCCACCAGCCCCGCCCGCGCCTAGCCCGCGCATGGAGGGGCCCGCCGTGCTCGCCCGCGGGCTGCGCAAGGCCTACGGGTCGCGCGTGGCCGTGGACGGCGTGGACCTCGAGGTGCGCCGTGGCGAGTGCTTCGGGTTCCTCGGACCCAACGGCGCCGGCAAGACCACCACCATGCGCATGCTCGCGTGCCTTTCCGAGCGCGATGCGGGCGACCTCGCGGTGCTCGGCATGGATCCCGACCTCGAGCCCCGGGCGCTGAAGGCCCGCCTCGGCGTGGTGCCCCAGGAGATCAACCTCGACCTCGAGCTCACCGTGCTCGAGAACATGGTGGTGTACGCGCGCTACTTCGGCATGCGGGCCGCGCCGGCGCGTGACCGCGCCATGGAGTTGCTGCGCTTCGTCGACCTCCACGAACGGGCGGACGACACCGTGGTGCGCCTCTCCGGGGGCATGCAGCGACGCCTGCAGATCGCGCGGGCGTTGATCAACGACCCCGAGATGATCCTGCTCGACGAGCCCACCACGGGCCTCGACCCGCAGGCCCGGCGCATGGTGTGGGAGCGCCTGCGCGACCTGCGCGCGGGCGGCACGTCGGTGGTGATCACCACCCACTACATGGATGAGGCCGAGCGGCTCTGCGACCGCCTGGTGGTGATCGACCACGGCGAGGTGGTGCGCCAGGGCGCACCGGCAGACCTGGTGCGCGACGAGGTGGGCGCGGAGGCCCTCGAGATGCGCTGTGCGACCACCGACGCCGCGCGCCTCGCCGGGGCCGCGAGCCGGCGCCACATCGTCGCGGGCGACGTGGTGATCGCCTTCGGTGACGACGGCGACGCCCTCCGCGCCGCGGCCGATGCCAGCGGGGTGCGATGGGACCTCATCGCCGAGCGCCGCGCGACGCTCGAGGACCTCTTCATCATGCTCACGGGCCACTCCCTGCGCGAGGGCGCGGCCGACGGGCAGTGACTCAGGCGGGGGTCTCCGAGGCCTCCGCCGGCGCATCTCCCGATGCCCAGGGCGCGGGCCTGCCGAATGCCGAGGCGAGCCAGATGCCCACGCCGTAGAGGATCAACTGGGGCACCATGAGCATCAGCATGCTCACGGGGTCGCCGCCCGGGAGGATCGCCGCGATGAAGGCGATCACCACCACGGCGTAGCGCCACCAGTGGCGGAACTGCTGCGCCGTCACCAGGCCCAGGCGCGCGAGCACGAGCATGGCCACCGGCACCTCGAACACCAGGCCGCCCGCGAACATGATCGTGAGGGCGAACGAGAAGTAGTCGCTCGCACGCAGCGCCACCTGGAAGTCGTTGCCCGCGAATCCCAGCAGCCACTGCAGTGCGACCGGCAGCACGAGGAAGTACACGAACAGCACGCCGCCGATGAAGAGGCCCGACACGCCGGCCACGATCGCCAGCATCTTGCGGCGCGTCTGCTCGCCGATGGCCGGAACCACGTACGCATACAGCTGGTAGAGCAGGATCGGCAGCGTCACCAGCAAGGCGGCGCCCAGCACCACCTTGAGGATCACCATGAACGGCTCGGTGGGCGACAGCGCGAGCAGCTTGCGGTACTCGGGGGCCAGCGGGTCGAGCAGGATGTCCAGCAGCCACTCGTTGAACACGTAGAGCACGGCGAAGGCCACCACGAGGGCGAGCACGGCGATGAAGAGCCGCTTGCGCAGCTCGGTGAGGTGCTCGACGACGCTCAGCTTGTCGTCGGGATCGACCCGGCTCACGCCGAGGCGCCCGAAGCGGCCGCCCATGGGGCTACCCCTGGGGGCCCGGCCGCTCGCCCGGCGGGGCGTCACCGCTCACGACGATGCCCTCGAGCACATCCGGGGCGGCCGTGGGCTGCTCCGGCTCTCCGGCGGTCGCCGTGGTCATCGGCGCGGCCTGCGCGGCGGCGGTCGGCGGGGGCGTGGGCTCCACGTCGTTGTGGCCCTCGCCCGACATCGCGCCCTTGAAGTCGCGGATGCCCTTGCCCACGGCGCGGCTGAACTCGGGCAGCTTCGTGGGGCCGAGCACCAGCACGGCGATCACGAGCACGATGATGAGCTGGATGGGCGAGAGGTCGAACATCGGCCTGTAAAGGCTAGACCCCCGGAGGGTTCCCGGCCAGCCGGGGGGTGCGCTGGGCTAGGGTTTTCGGCATGCCGAATGACCCCGTTTCCGCCACCGAGGATGTCGTGATCCGCCAGATGCGCGATCAGGTGATCGACAACGACCTCAAGATCATGCAGGCCCTGAACCAGCGCCTGTCCCTGGTTTCGCGCCTTCGCGCATACAAGGAGGAGCTCGGCCTGGAGTTCGTCGACCACTCCCGCGAGGAGTGGATGCTCCGCTACCTGCAGGGCGCCAACAAGGGCCCCCTGTCCGACGAGGGCCTCGCCGAGATCTACGGGCACATCCTCGAGCTCACCAAGCGGGAAACCGCCCGCTGACGCACGGGGGCCGGGGCCGGCGCGCCGGCGCCGGGGGCCCGCGGGTCAGTCGGCGAAGTCCTCCGGGGTCACCTGGTCGAGGAACTCCTTGAACTTCTCGACCATGTCCTCATCGTCCTCGGGCTCGTGCTCGAACTCGATGGCGTTCTCGTCGAGCAGGTCGTCCGACGCGAAGATGGGGGCGCCGGTGCGCACCGCCACGGCGATGGCGTCGCTGGGGCGCGAGTCGATCTCCACGTCGGGCCCCGGCGTGCGCAGGTGGATGAGCGCGTAGAAGGTGTTGTCGCGCATCTCCGTCACGGTCACCCGCGACACCTCGGCCTGCAGGCCCTCGATCATCTCGGTGATGAGGTCGTGGGTCATCGGGCGCGGCGACTCCGTGCCCTGCAGCTTCATGAGGATCGCCGAGGCCTCCGCATGGCCGATCCAGATCGGCAGGAAGCGATTCCCCTCGGCCGTCTTCAGCAGCACGATCGGCTGCTTGCCGACCATGTCGAAGCTGACTCCGTAGATGACCATCTCCTGCATGGGACGATCATAGACGCGGGCGGGCCACCCCTCCGGTGATAAGGTGCCGCGCCGCGGGCGATTAGCTCAGGTGGTTAGAGCGCATCCCTGATAAGGATGAGGTCCCAGGTTCGAGTCCTGGATCGCCCATGCCCACGCCGCCCCGAAGGGGTGGAACCCCCCGATCATTTACTCCCCGGTGGCCCCGAGCCGGTCCACGGCCGCGGCGACGGCGGCCTCGTCGTCGAAGACGATCTGCACGACCACGCGGCCCTTGGGGGCCGACCGCACGCTCACCGGGGCCTCGAACGCACCGGCGAAGGCGTCGATGGCCTCGTCGGCAATCGCGGGTGCGGGGCGGCGGGGCCTGCCGGTGCTGGCCGGGCCATCCGCGTTGGCGCGGGCCAGCGCCTCGGTGGCCCGCACCGAAAGCCCCTGCTCAGCGGCCTGTTTTGCCACAGCGCGGCGCCTGCGGGCGCCATCGGCCATGAGCACCGCGCGCCCGTGGCCCTCGGTGAGATCGCCGGCTACCAGCATCTCCTGGACGTCCTCCGGCAACTCGAGCAGGCGGATCAGGTTGGCCACGGATGATCGGCTGCGGCCCACGCTGCGGGCGACGTCGGCCTGGCTCTGCCCGAAGTCCTCCACGAGCACGGCCAGCGCCTGCGCCGTCTCGATGGGGTCGAGATCCTGGCGCACGAGGTTCTCCACCAGGCCGGCCTCGAGCCGCTGGCGCTCGTCGGCATCACGCACGACGGCCGGAACCTCGTCGAGGCCGGCCATGCCGGCGGCACGCCACCGCCGCTCCCCGGCGATGAGCTCGTAGTCACCGCCGCCGACCTCGCGCACGACGACCGGCTGCAGCAGGCCCGTGGATGCGATGCTCTCGGCCAGCACATGGAGCGCCTCGTCGTCGATGCGCTTGCGCGGCTGCGCAGCATTTGCACGAATTCGAGCAAGTGGGATGACCCGCAGGCCCTCGCCCGATGCGGTGACGGCCGGGGGGTCCCCCGCGGCAGGCAGCGCGGCCACGGGAGCATCACCGAGCAACGTCGACAGCCCGCGCCCCAGGCGCGGCGGCGGCTTCCTCTCACCCACGGGCCATGACCTCCCTCGATGCCTGTTGATACGCCTCTGCCGCGGCGCACTGCGGGTCGTACCTCACCACCGGCTCTCCGAACGACGGGCTCTCGGTCACCCGCACGTTGCGCGGCACGATGGTGTCGAACACCAGGCCCGGGAAGTGCGTGCGCACCTCGTTCACCACCTCGCCGCTGATGCGCGTGCGGGGATCATGCATGGTCATCAGCAGGCCGCTGATGGCCAGGCCCGGATTGAGCCGGGCACGCACCTCGGACACGGTCTCCATGAGCCGCGAGAGGCCCTCGAGCGCGTAGTACTCGCACTGCACCGGCACCACCAGGCGATCGGCCGCCACCAGCGCGTTCACCGTGATGAGGTCGAGCGACGGGGGGCAGTCGATGAAGATGTACCGGTACTCCGCCGCAGCCGGCTCGAGCGCGCGGCGCAGCAGCCCCTCGCGCCCCTCGCGCTCCACGAGCTCCACCGAGGCCGCGGCGAGGTCGCCGCCGCCTGGAATGAGGTCCAGGCGTGGCACCACGGTCTGCATGCGCGCCGAGGCGGGCGGGACGCCATCGAGCATGACGTCGGCGGTCGTACGTGCATCGGGCCCCGGGCGCTCGCCGCCCAGCACGCCGCTCGTGGCATTGCCCTGGGCGTCGGCGTCCACCAGCAGCACGCGATGACCGGCCGCGGCGATGCAGGCGGCGATGTTCACGGTGGTGGTCGTCTTGCCGACGCCACCCTTCTGGTTCGCGACGGCGTAGATCACGCGATCGGGCGCTTGGCCGCCATCCCCGGGCGGCGCGGGTAGCGATCGGGGGTCGGAGCGGCCTTCTGCCACACCGAGAAATACCTGCTCACATCGGGAATTGGTGTGACATCGATGTCAGGGGTGCCGCGCAGCCCGAGCTCCGCAGCCGCTGCCTCGGCACCCGCCGGATCGTCGGCCTCCCGGCGGCCCCTCCAGGCCACGAGATACCCACCGTCGGCCACGAGCGGTGCTGCCAACTCCATGACCACCGGCAGCGAACCCACCGCGCGGGCGCAGGCCACGGGGAATGCACCGCGCTCCTCGAGCGCGAGGGTCTCGCTTCGGTCGGCCACCACCCGCACATTAGGGAACCGGGCGGAGGCCCT
>JAFMJQ010000097.1 GCA_017853415.1 Thermoleophilia bacterium
GCGGGCACCGGAGCCGGATACACGTCGTACGTGAGCAACGGCTGGTACGACCCCGTCTACAAGCACATCTGGTTCGACGCCACGCGCAAGTACGACGTGGTGTTCGAGTGCATCGACGTCGCCGACATCAGGACACCCAAGCCGTGCGGCGGCAGTGCGGGCACCACGTTCGTGCGCACGGGCGTGTCGAAGAGCCCCATCTCGGGCACGCCGAACTTCGGCGCATTCAACAGCTGGTACACACGCGGCATCGCGCAGGCCGGCGGACGCGTGTTCAGCCAGACGAATGGCACCGCGTCGTCGGCCCCCGTGGTGACCTGCGTCGACACCCAGGCCAACGGGGGTCTCGGCGCCCAGTGCACGGGCTCGCCGTTCACTCCCCTGCCCACGCAGTCATCCGACTACATCGGTGCCGTCGCCGTGATCGCCGGCAAGCTCTTCGTCACCGGGAGCAACACCACTCCGCGGGGTGGCCTGATGTGTTATGAGCCGTCCACCCTGCAGGCCTGCGCCGGTTCCTGGCCACAGACGTGGTCGATGGGGTCGGCCGACTACCTCTACCACGTGTTCGAGATCCCGACGGCCAGCGGCGAGCTGGGCGGAGTGTGCGTCACCAGCGCCAAGTGCTTCTCGCTCACGGGGTCGCCGGTCACGCTGAACTCGGGCCTGGCCACCTGGTACGACGGCGTGGGCGATGCCTTCGGGTATGCCGAGCATGCGCTGCGCCAGGGGCCGCGGCTGTACCGGGGCAACGGCAATGGCGCTGCTGCTGGCGCGGGGTCGAAGATCTTCTCGTGTTGGGACCAGTCGCTCAATTCCGGGGCGGGGGGCGTGTGCACCAACTGGCCGATAAACGTAACCAACTACGCCATCGCCCTCGATCCCCTCAACGACAACTGCGTGTGGAAGAACGACCACGCAAACTCCATCAAGGCGTATGACTCCCGCACGGCCACCTCGGGGTGCACCACGCCCCCCAGCAAGGTGGTGATTCCCACCGACGTCGCGGTGCCGCGCATGGCATGCGCCACCACGGCCTCAGGGGTGCGCGAATGGCGATCCCTCAAGTTGCTCGCGCCAGCGGCGTCGGGATACACGTCCGCCAAGCTGACGGTGCTCGACTCATCGGGCAACGAGATACCCGGCTGGATCGACATCGCCTTCGATCCGGCGAACAGCCGCCTCATCGACCTCACCAGCCTGAGCGTGGCCACCACGGGGCAGAAGCCCACGTTCATCGTCAAGTACACCGGCTTGACCTCGGCCACCAACACATCGGTCGAGGTGGTGGCCGTGGGTGATTCGCCCGAGCTGTGCCTCACCCCCGAGGCGGTGTCCACGTGCCCTGCCAGCCCATCCCCTGGGCAGATCCCCAACTCGCCTGCCAATGGGTCGTTCGCGGTGCTGGGCGACGGTTCGGCCACCACCGGATCAGGCACCACCAACTTCGGACAGGGATCGAGCACGGTCACCGTGGGGGCCGGCCCCAGCCCGTCGTGCTCATCGTCGCTGTCGGGCCAGGCGCTGGCCAACGACGCATCGGCGCTGCCGGTATCGGGGGTGACGGTCACGCTGCTCGACTCCGCGGGCACCGTGCTCAACTGGCCGGCCGGGTCGCCGAGCGCCGGCCAGCCGATGACCGCCACCACGGATTCCAACGGCAACTACGCCTTTCCCCTGCTGAGCCCGGGCAGCTACAAGGTGAAGTTCGGCGGCACCGCCACGCAGACGGTGAAGAACTCCCGGCTGATCGCGTCGTCGTCGGGCCCGGGCGCGGCCACGGATTACACGACCGGGTCCGGAACCGGGGCTACCAGCACCGCCACGTCGCCATCCACCACCATTGCCGTGGCGGGACCGGGAGTGGTGAACGGCTACTACAACCGATCCGCGCAGGCGGTGGCTGACACCAGCACGGGCGGGGCGGGCCAGGCCCAGACGGCGTCACTCACGGCCAACGACCTCTCCGCCACGGGCTCCACCATGACCGCGTCGTCGGTGTACCTCTGCCCTGCTGGGGCAGCGGGTCCATACAACGCGAGCACGTGCACGCTGCGGCCCACCGTGGGGTCGCCCCTCACCGTGGCCAACGTGGGCACGTATTCGCTCGACGCCACCACGGGCGTGATCACCTTCACGCCGGTGGCCGGCTACAGCGGCACGCCTGCCGCGCTGAATTACATCGCCAAGGACTCGGCGAACAACGTGGTCAACTCCACGTATACGCCCACCGTCGTGCCCCCGCCAACCGTGACCGCCAATACCTCCACCGGCAACTGGGACACCAACCAGGCCATCAGCGTGCTGGGCAACGACACCGCCGGCACGGGCGCCACGCTGAAGCCCGCCACGGTGAAGTTGTGCCCCGTCAATGCGAGCTCGCCGTACACCACCAGCAACTGCAACCAGAGCAGCGTCAGCGTGTCGGGGGAGGGCACCTACACGGCCAACAGCGACGGCACCGTCACCTTCGATCCCCTGCCGTCGTTCAGCGGCACCGTGTCGACCCCGGTGCGCTACCTGGTGCAGGACTCTCTCTCCCAGGTGGGGAGCGCGCTCATCACCCCCACGGTCACCGCGCCCTCCGCACCCATCGCCACCCCCGGCTCGCAGGCCGTGCTGCCCGGCGCCACCGCCACCTTCACCTCGGTGCTCACCGGCCCGGGCGCCCTTGCCACCGGGTCGGGACTCAAGACCGGTGCCAGCGGTGGCCCCTGCCTTGTCGACCCGGCTGACAGCCAGTGCAAGACCACCTTCGCAATCGCGGGCCAGGGCACGTGGAGCATCGACCAGACCACCGGCGTCGCCACCTTCGCGGCTGACCCGGGTGCCAGCGGAGCCCAGACGCCGGTCACCTACCGGGTGACCGACGCCATCGGCCAGACCGCCACCAGCACGCTCACCCCGGTCATTCCGCCGCCGCCCTCGGCCACCGCGGACACCCCGGCCGCCGCGGCCTGGGACACCAACCAGGTCATCAACATTCTGGGCAACGACACCGCCAGCCCGCCCGCCACGCTGGACACCGGATCGGTGACGATCTGCGCGGCGGGCACCGCCACCAACGCCTGCACCGGCACCACCCTCAACGTCCCCGGCGAGGGCACCTACACGGTGAACAACAACGGCACGGTCACCTTCGACCCTCTCCCGTCGTTCACCGGCACCGCCACGGCCATCAAGTACGTGGTGGCCGACTCCACCGGGCAGAAGGCCACCGCCACGCTTCAGCCGGCGGTCACCGCGCCCTCCGCACCCATCGCCACCCCCGGCTCGCAGGCCGTGCTGCCCGGCGCCACCGCCACCTTCACCTCGGTGCTCACCGGCCCGGGCGCCCTTGCCACCGGGTCGGGACTCAAGACCGGTGCCAGCGGTGGCCCCTGCCTTGTCGACCCGGCTGACAGCCAGTGCAAGACCACCTTCGCAATCGCGGGCCAGGGCACGTGGAGCATCGACCAGACCACCGGCGTCGCCACCTTCGCGGCTGACCCGGGTGCCAGCGGAGCCCAGACGCCGGTCACCTACCGGGTGACCGACGCCATCGGCCAGACCGCCACCAGCACGCTCACCCCGGTCATTCCGCCGCCGCCCTCGGCCACCGCGGACACCCCGGCCGCCGCGGCCTGGGACACCAACCAGGTCATCAACATTCTGGGCAACGACACCGCCAGCCCGCCCGCCACGCTGGACACCGGATCGGTGACGATCTGCGCGGCGGGCACCGCCACCAACGCCTGCACCGGCACCACCCTCAACGTCCCCGGCGAGGGCACCTACACGGTGAACAACAACGGCACGGTCACCTTCGACCCTCTCCCGTCGTTCACCGGCACCGCCACGGCCATCAAGTACGTGGTGGCCGACTCCACCGGGCAGAAGGCCACCGCCACGCTGCAGCCGTCGGTGACGACCCCGGCCGCTCCCCAGGCGACCGCTGAGCAGAAGCAGGTGTTCCCCGGTGCCACCGCCACCTTCACCTCGGTGCTTACCGGCCCGGGCGCGCTGGCCACAGGCTCTGGGCTGAAGACCGGGCCGAGCGGCGGGCCGTGCTTCGTGTCGGGTGGCTCGTGCGTGACGTCGCTGACTGTCACGGGCGAGGGCGTCTGGACCATCGACCAGACCACGGGCGTGGCGACATTCGCCGCCGATCCCGGGGCGACGCCGGGCACCAAGACGCCCGTCACCTACCGGGTGACCGACGCCGTGGGCCAGACCGCCACCAGCACCCTCACGCCGGTAATCCCGCCGCCACCCACGGCCACCCCGGACACCTCGTCGGGCAACTGGAACACCAACCAGGTCATCAACGTCCTGGGAAACGACTCGGCCAGCCCGCCCGCCACGCTGGACACCGGCTCGGTGACGATCTGCGCGGCCGGCACCGCGACCAACGCCTGCACCGGCACCACCCTGAACGTCTCGGGCCAGGGCACGTACACCGTGAACAACGACGGCACGGTCACCTTCGACCCGCTGCCGTCGTTCTCCGGGCAGGCCACGGCGATCAAGTACGTGGTGGCTGACTCCAGCGGGCAGGTGGCGGCATCGACGATCACGCCGACGGTGGTGGCGCCCCCGGCACCGCAGGCCACGCCCGAGCAGCAGGCCGTGCTGCCGGGCAACACGGTGAGCTTCACCTCGGTGCTCAGCGCGCTGGCCACGGGATCGGGCCTGCAGGACGACCCGACGAACGGTCCCTGCCTCGTCTCGGGTGGCTCGTGCGTGACCTCGCTCTCCGTCGCGGGCGAGGGAACGTGGAGCATCGATCAGAGCACGGGCATCGCCCAATTCGCCGCCGACCCCGCGGCGACGTCCGGCACCAAGACGGCGGTCACCTACCGCGTGACCGATGCCCTGGGGCGCACCGCCACGAGCACGCTCACCCCGGTAATCCCGCCGGCCCCCACCGCCGTGCCCGACACCAGCGTGGGCGTGGTGGGCGCGCAGCAGGTGAGCAGGGTCGTCACCAACGACCAAGCCACCTCGCCCGCGACCATCAACGCGTCCACCCTGGCGCTGTGCCCGGTGCCCACGCCGTCGCCCATCTCCGCGGCCGCGTGCTCCCTCACGTCGCTGGCCGTCTCAGGCGAGGGCACCTACACGGTGATCACTTCCGGGCCCGATGCCGGCAGCATCGAGTTCACGCCCGAGCCCGCCTTCACCGGCTACGCCACCCCGCGGCCGTACGTGGTGCGGGACAGCGTGGGCCAGGTGGCCACGTCCACCTACACCGCGCAGGTGGTGAGCATTCCGCCGCCCACCGCCGGCCCGGATTCCACCACGGGCCTGCCGGGTGCCACCCAGTTGGTGAACCCGCTGCTCAACGACACGCCGGGGAGTGCGTCGTACCCGCTGGCGGGCACCACCGTGCTGTTGTGCGGTCCGAGCGAGACCGCTCCCGCCTGCACCCAGAGCAGCCTCACCACCTCCGACGGCACCTTCACCGTCAACCCGCTGACGGGATTCATCAGCTTCCAGCCGGTGACGGGGCTGCTCGGCACCGCCGCCGCCGTGGAGTACGCGGTGAGCGACACCGCCGGGCAGCGCACCTCATCCACCTACACCCCGCGCGTGGTGGGCGTGGGCCCGCCGCAGGTTGCCCCGGCCACGGTGGCGGTGGCACATGGCGCCCCGGGCATCATGGCCCCGCAGGTGACGCCCGGCACCACCCCCATCGACCCGTCGAAGACCTGCCTCGCCGCCCCGGGCGCCACCTGCGCCCCCGGCGAGACGTCCCTCACCCGCCCTGAGGGCACCTACGTGCTCGACCTGGCCACGGGCATCATCACCTTCACGCCTGCGCGCGGCTACTCGGGCACGCCGTCCGACCCGCCACGCCTGTGTGTCACCGACCAGGTGGGCCAGGGCGCCTGCGGGCTGCTCACCCCCACCGTGGCCCCGCCGCCCGTGGCGCCCACGCCGCCGTCCCAGGGCGAGAACGGCAGGCCCCTGCCGGGCGCCCCGGTGCCCTCGGCGCTTCCCGAGATCGAGAGCACCATGGCCGGCCAGCCGGTGACCCTTCGCCCGCTGGCAAATGACTCGCCGTCATCCGGCGCCATGCTCGACCCGTCATCGGTGCGCCTGCGCGACCCGCGCACCGGGCGCTACCAGGAGCAGGTGACCATCCCCGGCACCGGCACCTTCCGCGTGAACCCGGACGGCACCATCACCTTCACCCCGCAGCAGGGCTTCACCGGCACCACGCCGTCGATCACCTACCGCGTGGCCGATTCGCTCGGCAGGGTCGCCACCAGCACCGTC
>JAFMJQ010000018.1 GCA_017853415.1 Thermoleophilia bacterium
GTTCCAACCACGGCACCGAGCTCTTCTGGAGCAACGACGACGGCCTGTGGTGGCTCGACATCTTCAAGATGGTGCCGGAGCCGGGCGAGGTGTCGACGCTCTCGGGCCGCCCGCTCGAGGAGCAGGCCGACTTCATCGTCGACCTCTACCGCCGTGCACGCGTGCGCCTGCACGAGGGCCGCGCCCAGCTGCCCACCACGCTCCCGGGCCTGTTCGACTTCAACCAGTGGAACGCCAACAAGCCGGGCACCACGCTGTTCGTGCCGATCACGAACATGACGATGGAGTACATCAACGTGCTCTTCATCTACCTGGCCCGCTCGTACGCCTTCAACATCGTCGACGAGCGCAACGGCGGCTGCTCCGCCGGCCTGCAGAAGTGGGTGGACGAGGGCCGCGTCAACACCAACGTGAAGATGGGCATGATCGAGCTCGAGAGCCGCGTGCTCTCGATGATGGTCGTGGAGCAGGCCTTCATCTGCCAGAACCTCAACCTGGCCATGCAGGCCCTGGGCCTGGGCGGATGGACCTTCACGGGATACCTGCCCAAGTTCGTGATGGGCGGCGGCGACGTGCTCGGCCTCGGGTTCCGCTTCAACGAGGACAACGAGGGCAACACCTACGCCGTGGGCCGCGACGGCTACTTCGAGGCCTACGTGCCGCCGTACTACAAGGACATGGGCGAGGCGGTGGATGCCTTCATGGCGATGAAGTGGGGCGCCATGGATCCCGACGTGAGCAAGCCCTACAAGACCGAGTCGATGAACGAGGCCTTCACGGGTGCCATCCCGCGTCCCCACCCCGAGACCGTGGACATGGTGAAGGCCTACTGCCAGTACGCCTACGACACCTACGGCAGGTTCCCGGTGGCCATGGACCCGATGTACCAGCGCCTCACCACGCAGGCACAGCACATCGACACCGACTTCTACGACCTCTACTACCCGGAGGGGTCGTACAGCGGCCAGCACGCGAACCACTTCCAGCGCTGGCACTCCGACCTCTGCGACCACGACGGCAAGCCGCCGCGCAAGG
Source organism: Thermoleophilia bacterium (assembly GCA_017853415.1). GTDB lineage: Bacteria > Actinomycetota > Thermoleophilia > Miltoncostaeales > Miltoncostaeaceae > SYFI01. The sequence continues at coordinate 1,036 of JAFMJQ010000018.1, forward strand.
GCTAGCGCCCTTCGGCCGGCCGGCCGCACGCACGCAGGCGAACGCGCGAAGGGGGCCCGGGTGGGCCCCCTTCGTCGTTCATCATCCGGCCGCTGCCGCTAGGGCTTTGGCGGAACCGGCGGCTGCGCCTGGGCCTTGGCCTGGGCGATGATGGTCTGCACGCCCTTGAGGGCATCCATCTCAGCCTGCACCAGGGTCCCCGCGCCGATCTGGAACACCGCCTTGGCGATCTCCTTCGGCGGCACGCCGGCCTTGTCGGCGGCGACGATGGACTCGGTGAGCGCCACCTGGTCCTGCTGGGCGGTGGCCTGCAGTGACTGGCCCTCGACGTTGGTGCTGGCGAGGGCTGCTGTGGCCGACCGCACGCCGCTCAGGCCATCGTCACCAAGCCCGACCCCGAGGGGGATGAGGGCGAAGAGAGCGATCAGCACGAAGGCGCCGACGATCGGTACGAACTCCTTGAACTTTCCCATGGGCGGAAATGTGCCATGCCGCGAGGACGATGGCCCGCGATGCGTACGATGGGAACGATGCCGAGCGGCCTGAGCGACTCCCATATCGAGGTGCAGGCACTGGCGCGGGAGTTCGCCGCCGCCGAGATCGCCCCCCACGCGGCCGACTGGAACGCCCGCAAGCACGTGCCGGTGGACCTCCTGCGGCGCATGGGCGAGATCGGCCTGCTCGCGCCCACCATTCCCGAGCAGTACGGCGGTCCGGGGCTCGACGCCACATCGCTGTGCCTCGTCGTGGAGGAGGTCGCGCGCGCCGATGCCGGTACCGCCGTGGCCATTGCGGTGCAGGCCGGGCTGGTGGCATCCCCCCTGCTGCGCGCGGGCACCGACGCCCAGCGCGAGCAGTGGCTGCCGCGCCTCGCCACCGGCGAGGTGCTGGGGTGCTACGCGCTCACCGAGCCCGACGCCGGATCGGACACCGCGGCGCTGCGCACGCGGGCGGTGCCCGACGGCGACGGCTGGCGCATCACCGGCGCGAAGCAGTGGATCAGCAACGGCGCCCTGGCCGGGGTGTTCGTGATCTTCGCCCGCACCGGTGGCGAGGGCGCGGGCGGAATCAGCGCGTTCATCACGCGTGCCGGCGATGGGCTGGCGGTGGGACGCGAGATCCCCAAGCTGGGCCTGCACACCTCGTCCACCGTCGAGCTGGCGTTCGACGACATGCCCGTGGCCGCAGGGTGCATGCTCGGGCCCGAGGGCGAGGGGCTCAAACTCGCGCTGGCCACGCTCGACGGCGGGCGCATCACCGTGGCGGCGCAGGCGTGCGGCATCGCCCAGGCGGCCATCGACCTCGCGGTGTCGTATGCCTCGGCACGCAATGCCTTCGGCGGACCCATCGCCAGGTTCCAGGGGGTGCAGTTCCCCATCGCCGACGTGGCGGCGGAGCTCGAGGCCGCGCGCCTGCTCACCCTGCACGCCGCCGCGCTGCGCGACGCCGGCAAGCCGCACGGCGCGGCCGGCGCCAAGGCCAAGCTGGTGGCGTCGGCGGTGGCGGTGAAGGCCGCGGACGTGGCGGTGCAGACGCTCGGCGGGTACGGCTACTCGGGCGAGTACGACGCCGAGCGCCTCTACCGCGACGCCAAGATCACCGAGATCTACGAGGGCACCAGCCAGATCCAGCGCCTGGTGATCGCCCGCGACCTGTTCGGTGACGCCGCGCGCTGAGCGGTTGCCGGCGGCCCGGCAGTGGCCGACCCGGCCCGGTGCGCACGGACGCTAGGCGGGCTTGCGCGCCACCGCGAAGGTCTTCACGAACCGGTAGCGGTACTGGCCGTCCGGCTCGGCCGCGGCGCGGAACATCGCGCGCACCCGGGCGGGCACCTCACGCTGCTCGTGCTCGGGGAGGTCGGCCCACAGGTGGGTGGCAACAGCGTCCATGCGATCGGCCACGGCATCGGGGCTCACCACCCGCTCGCGGGTCTCGGCCCAGACGTCCACCGGTTCGAGCCCGCTGTCGCGCAACACGTCGGTGATCCACGCCACGGGTATCTCGTTCGACACGATCGACTCGGCGAGGCGCATCAGCAGGGGATCGCCCGTGGCCTCGATGATGTCCACGGTGGGACGATCGTGGTGCTCGCCGGGGGCCAGGATGGCCAGCACGCCGCCCGGGCGAAGCGCCCGGGCCATCTCGCGTATCGCCGCCGGGCGGTCGGGCATCCAGTGCAGCGCCATGGCGCAGACCACCAGGTCGGCCCAGCCGTCGGGCACGCCCGTGTGCTCCGCGGTGGTGGCGCGCAGGTCGGCCGCGATCCCCGGGTGCGCCGCGAGGTGCTCGGCGAATACCTCGAGCATCGGCGGCGAGGGATCCACGCCCACCACCTCGCGCACGCCGCCGCGCTCCACCACCCGCATGGTGGCGAAGCCCGTGCCGCAGCCGACGTCCAGCACCCGCGCGTAGGGCTCGTCGGGCAGCGCGGCAACGAGGCGCTCCGAGCCGGCGCGGTTGAGCGCCACCAGCTTCTCGTATGCCCGCGCGCTGCGGTCGAACGACTCGGCGGGGTCGTTCACCTGCTGCCCACCCGCATCGCTCGGGGCCCCGGTGCTCATGGGCTCTTCCTACAGGGCGGCCGCCACCGCCGCCCCGAGGGGCCTAGGGCGCCACGGCCTCCACGCCGCGCGCGCGGCTTCGGCCGAGCAGCTTCACCTTCATCGCGTTGCGGCCCATCTCGAACATCGGCCCCGGCAGGCGGTGACTGCGCGAGAGCACCTCGTCGAGGGCATCGGCGAACCAGCGGATGTCGTCGTCGGAGATCACGTAGGGCGGCATGAGCCGGATGATGGGGTCGTGGCTGCCGGTGACCTGCGTGATGATGTTGTGGCGCGAGAGCAGCGGCATCACCACGAGCTGCGGGAACAGGCTCTCGTGCACGGCGTGCACGGCGTCCCACGCAACCTTCTTCGCGCCGCCCGACGGCTGCTGCAGCTCGATGGCCACCAGGCACCCCATGCCGCGGGCCTCCTTCAGCACCTCGTTGCGGGGGCGAAGGGCATTGATGGCGTCCACGAGCTTGCGGCCCTGCTCGGCGCTGCGGCGAAGCATGTCGGCGTCGTCGAGCACGCTCAGGGTGGCCAGGCCGGCGGCCATGGCCAGGTTGTTGCGTCCGAAGCTCGACGAGTGCACCCAGCAGCGGTCCATGCGGCTGAACACGCCCGAGTAGACCTCGCGACGGCAGATCATGGCGGCCACCGGCACGTAGCCACCCGAGAGCGCCTTGCTGGTGGCGATGATGTCGGGCTCGAGCCCGAAGTGCTCGAACGCGAACATGGTGCCGGTGCGGCCATAGCCCGTCGCCACCTCGTCGCAGATCAGCAGCGTGCCGTGCTCACGGCACAGGCGCTGCACGTCGCCGAGGAATCCCTCCGGCGGCAGGCGCACGCTGTGGCCCGGCAGGCACTCGACGATCACCGCCGCGGTGTCCTCGCGCGCCAGCACGCGCTCGAGGTGCTCGAGATCGCCCACCGCCACCTCGTCGCCGGGCAGCAGGTGGCCGAACCCCTCGCGGAACTCATCCCCGCCCATCACCGAGAGCGACCCCAGCGTGAGCCCGTGCCACCCCCCGCGGAAGTGCACGAAGCGATCGCGACCGGTGGATGCGCGGGCGAACTTGAGCGAGGCCTCCACGGCCTCGGTGCCCGAGTTGCAGAAGTACACGGCGTCGAGGTGATCGGGCGTGCGCTGCACCAGGGCCTCGGCCAGCAGGCCCGAGAGCAGGGCGCAGTCCATCTGCACCATGTTGGGGAGGTCCATGTCGAGCACGTCGCGGATCGCCCCCGCCACCACGGGGTTGTTGCGGCCGATCGCGGCCACGCCGAACCCTCCGAGCATGTCGAGGTACTGCGCGCCGGCGTCGTCCCAGAGGTAGGCGCCCTCGCCACGTGCGTACACCCGGTCGAACCCGATGGTGCGGAACACGTCGACCAGCGTCGGGTTGACGTACTTCTCGTGGAGCTCGTAATTCTCGCCGAAACGGGCGGCCACGAGGCTCTTGATGTCGAAGGCCATCGCACGGCACGGTACTCCCGTTCACGGGGCGCTTCACCCCGTGCGCTGGTACATCCCACCCACATGCCGTGGCTGCTCGTCATCACCGCGGGCCTGTTCGAGGTCGCCTTCGCGACCCTCCTCAAGCTCTCGAATACCTTCACCAGGCTCTGGCCCACCATCGGGTTCGCCGTCTGCGCGATCCTGAGCTTCGGGATGCTCTCGTGGGCCCTGCGCTACCTGCCCATCGGCACGGCCTACGCCGTGTGGACCGGCATCGGCGCCGCCGGCACCGCGGCGCTGGGCATCTGGGTGTTCAACGACCCCGCCACGTTCGCCCGCATCTTCGGCATCGTGATGATCATCGGCGGGGTGATCGTGCTCAACCTGTCCGGGACGCACTGACGCCCACGTAGGGTCACGGCGCGGCGTCGAGGCGGTGGACGGCGATGAGGCTCGTCGCACCGGGGGTGGCCACCTGCGGGCCGCTGGTGAGCACCACGCGCGCGCCGTCGGGAAGACCCAGGCGGCGCTGGGCGCGCAGCAGGCAGCGCTCGACCAGCGCCTCGATGGGCTCCTCGGGCCGCTGGTGCAGCGGCTCGGGGATGACGCCCCACTCGAGCGCGAGCTGCCGGGCGACGTCGCCGTCGCTGCAGAGCGCCATGATCGGCCTGCGGGGACGGAACCGCGCGGCTGCGCGGGCCGAGCCGCCGGTCTCGGTGGGAATCACCAGGGCGGCGGCCTTGATCTCGCGGGCCAGCAGCACCGCGGCGCGCATGACCGACTCGGCGGTGGTGCGCCCCTCGTCGCGGCCGATCCCCCCGCCCTCCACCACGAGCGGCGTCACGCCATCCTGGGCGTCGAGCGCGATGGCCGCCATCTGCTCGATGGTCTCCACCGGGTAGCGCCCCACGGCGGTCTCGCCCGAGAGCATCACGCACGAGGTGCCGTCGATCACCGCGTTGGCAACGTCCGAGGCCTCGGCGCGCGTGGGCTCGGGGGCGTCGATCATCGACTCCAGCATCTGCGTGGCCGTGATGACCATCTTCCCGTGGTCGTTGGCCGCCTGGATGATGCGCTTCTGCAGCAGCGGCACGCGCGACACCCCGGCCTCCACGCCCAGGTCGCCGCGGGCCACCATGACGGCGTCGGCGGCATCCACGATCTCCTCGAGGTGGTCGATGGCCGCGAGCGTCTCGATCTTGGCGATGATGCGCGCCGACGAGCCGAGGATCTCCCCGCGCAGCTCGCGGATGTCGTCGGCGCCGTTGACGAACGACAGCGCGATGAAGTCGGCGCCGGCATCGAGCGCCGTGCGCACGTCGGCGCGGTCCTTGTCGGTGAGGGCCATGCGCCCCACCTGCGCGTGGGTGAGGAACGCCCCCTTGCGCGGCAGCGCCGTGCCGGGGATCACGCAGGTGCCCACCAGCGCGCCCTTGGTGCGCTCGGCGATGGCGATGCGCGGGGCGCCGTCCCCGATGACCAGCTCAGAGGTTCCGGGGTCGGCGGCATCCACCACGCCCGGCCAGTCGACCACCAGCGCGCCCGTGGCGCCACGCGCCTTCGGATCGCCCACGATGCGCACCTCATCACCCTCGTCGAGGTCGGCGCGGCGACTCGACTCGTGAAGGCGGATCTTGGGCCCCTGCAGGTCGAACATGATCGCCACGTGGCGACCGGCCGTGGCCGCGGCGTCCTTGGCCTGCCACGCGCGGCGGATGAAGTCGTTGCGGGTGCCGTGCGAGCAGTTGATGCGCACGCCGTCCACGCCGGCACGGATCATCGCGACCAGGGTGGCCTGGTCGTCGGTGGCGGGACCAAGGGTCGCCACGATCTTCGTGCGCCTGAGCGTGCTCATGGGGCGCGGGATGCTAGTCCCGTTGGGTGAGACACGCGTTGCAGCGGCGGCGGGGCGCCCCTAGGCGAACTTCGCGCCGGCCAGGCTGGTGCCCGAGTGCGCGGGCGGCCCGCCGTTGGGCTCCACCGAGATGTCCACGGCCGCGTAGTCGGCGGGCGCGGGCAGCGGCAGCGTGAGGTCGACGTTGCGCGACGACGGCGTGAACGACCCCACCGACGTCATCTCGGTGGACCCCTTCTCGAGCACCCACACCTCGTAGTGGTGACCCCTGGGCGGTGCCGGCACGTCGGACAGGCTCACCTGCACCGTGCCCCCGGGCTCGCCCGACGCGTACAGCGACGCCGTGCCCGACACCCCGTCACCGGCCTGCGCCACCACCGCGGTGCTGGCGGTGAGCGGGCCGGGGTCGGCCTGGTCGCCGCCGGTGAGGGCCACGGTCACGCCCACGGCCACCGCGGCGGCGCACGCGGCCGCGGCGATCGATGCCATCACGGTACGCCGGCGCGAGCGGCGCTCGTCGAGGCTGATCACCGGTGCGAGCCCGGTGTCCCCGGACGCGGGCGCCGACCCTCCCCCCTCGCCGGCGGCGGCGGCGATGCGGTCGCCGAGGTCGGGCGGGGGCGCCACGCGCGGCAGCGCACGGCCCAGGGCGTCCATGGTGGCGGCGTCGTCAGGTGTCATGTCGTCGGTGTTCATGTGGCTCATGCCTCCGGGCCCAGGTCGCCGATGACCTCCCGCATGCGCTCGAGCGCGAGGCGCATGCGGCTCTTCACGGTGCCGATCGGCACCTCGAGCCTCTGGGCGATCTCCGACTGCGAGAGTCCGTCGAAGTACGCCAATTGCAGCACGTCGAACTGCGCCGGGGGCAGTTGTGCCATCGCCCTGGCCACGTGCACCGCGGAGTCGGCCTCGGCCACCACGTCGGCGGAGTCGGGCGCGAACCCGTTCTCGGGCAACTGCTCGCTCGGCACCGGGCGGCGCCCGGTGGCCCGCACGGCGTCGAGTGCGCGGTTGCGGGCGATGGCGCACACCCAGGTGGCCGCCTGCGACCTCGAGGGGTCGAACGACGACGCCGACTTCCACACGGCGAGGAAGGCGTCCTGCGTGCACTCCTCGGCGGCCTGGGCATCGCCCGTGATGCGGTAGGCGATGGCGTGCACCATGCGGCCGTAGCGGTCGTAGAACCCGCGGAGGGCCTCGTGGTCGCCCGCGGCCATGGCGCGCACCGCCGAGGCATCGGCCTCGGCGGGGTCCACCATGTCGAGCGAATCAACGACCACGAGCGCATCGTACGTCGTATCCACCCGTGCCCGGCGCGAGGCCGTCGCGGCAAAGCCCCCTATGACGGCCTGCGCACCGGGCACGACGGCACCTAGTTGGCCGGCGGGATGAGCACGCCGTTGATCACGTGGATCACGCCGTTCTTGGCCATGAGGTCGGTCTTGGTGACCTTGGCGTCGTTCACCCGGACGCTCTTCCCCTTGACGGTGATGCGCACGGTGCTGCCCTCGACCGTCTTCACGGACTTGCCGTTGAGGGTGACCACCTGCGAGGCCGGAACCTTGCCCGCCACCACGTGGTAGGTGAGCACCGAGCGCAGCTTGTCCGGGTCGGCCTTGAGCGCGGCCAGCGTCTCGGCCGGCACCTTCGCGAACGCCGCGTTGGTGGGCGCGAACACCGTGAACGGGCCCTTGCCCGACAGGGTCTTCACCAGGCCGGCCTCCTTGACGAGCGAGACGAGCGTGGAGAACTGCGGGTTGGACGCGGCCAGCTGGACGATGTTCTGCGTGGGCTTGGCCGGCATGGACGAATGCTGGGCCATCGCGGGCGCGGCGGTGATGGCACCAGCTGCGGCGACGGCGGCGAGGGCGGGAAGAAGACGGGTGCGGCGTGACATGGGTCGTGAACCTCCGGTCGGGGCCCGAGATGGTCGGGCCGTTCGACCGTGGTACGTCCGCCGCGGCGAATCGGATCACCCTGGTTCGCGCGGATGTTCCCGTGGAACATCCGGCGGCCGCATCAGGGGCGGGCGGCCCCGACGTAGTCGTGCAGGCGGCGGGCCAGCGGGAACACCTCGACCACCCTGCCGGTCTGCGGGGCGTGCAGCACGTTGCCGTCGCCGATGTACATGCCCATGTGGCCGAGGTTGCGGAAGAACACCAGGTCACCGGGGGCCAGCTGGTCGAAGGGCACCTTGGGCAGCGCGGCCCACATGTCCCACGTGGTGCGCGGGAGCGACTTGCCGATCTGCCTGTACGAGAACATCACGAGCCCCGAGCAGTCGAAGCCCGCGGGCGTGGCGCCACCCCACACATAGGGCACGCCGAGGTACTGCATGGCCACCTGCACCACCGGGGCGTTGGGCGCCGGGTTCGGCGGGGGGGCTCCGGCGTCGGCGACCCCACGCATCTTGATGCCGATCGACGTGAGGAACGCCCCGTCCACCAGGCCATTGGGCGGCAGGCCCATCTTGGCCTGCAGGCGGCGGATGGCCCGCTCGGTGGGCTTGTCGAAGCGGCCCGTCACCTTGATGCGCTCGCCCTTGGCGCGGATGCGCGCCTGGAACGTCTTCATGAATGACGCGCGGGTCTGGGGTCCGATGAGCGAGATCGGCACCGGGGGCCGGGCCGGCGCGGCAGCGGGCGCACCGGGAGCGGCGCCGCCCACCGGGGCGGGCGGCTGCGAGGGGGCCGGGGCGGTGGAGGTACCGCCGCCCGGCAGCGCATCGGGAACGGGCGACGCCGAGAGCGTGCCCGCCACCGCGAGCGGGAGCGACAGGCCGACGAGGATTGCCACTGCGCGGGAGCGCACGAAGGAAAACCTCACGGTCGTGGGTGTCGCGATAACGGGGCTCCTGCTCGCTTACGAGGACTGCGTGCCGGCGCGGGTGCTCAGCGCCGTGGGTCCCTCACACGCCCGGGGCACCGTAGGTCGGATACCGGGGCATGCCAACCCGTATCGGTTCCGTATTACACCCCGTTTACGTGTCACAGGCACTGGATACCCCATTCCCATGGGGTATCCAGCCGGGACATCCCGCCCCCGGGCCGTTACGGGCCGAAAACCGCTCTGAGCGGGCAAATGCCCGATCGAAGCGTCAGGGCGCGTCGGCGGGAACCGCCCGGAACACATACGTGCACGCGGTGTTCACCGCGTACGGCCCGCGGGCCCTGCCCCCCGGCAGGCCGGTGGCCGCGCCACGGCACTGCGACGACGACGTGGGGCTGAGCGCCGTGGTGGTGGAGAGCGGCAGCGTCCAGGTGGACGATGCCGCGGTCACCTGCCACGACTGGGTGGCCTGCGCCGCGCTCGCGTTGAAGTTGCCCGTGGGCACCGACGCGAAGTCGGTGTAGAGGTACACGTTGTACTTGCGGCCCGGCTGCAGGCCGCTCACCGTGGCCGAGAGGGACATCGCCTGGCCGGGGGGCGCGCTCGTCATCACCTGCGCCGTACCGACGCCGTTCTGCTGGCCCTCGTTGTTGATGCTGGTCGACAGCGACACCGGCAGCGCCGCCGGGCCACCCGTGGTCTGGTCGACGATGCCCGAGATCGCCACCGCGTAGTTGCCCTCGTTCGTCGCGTTGTCGTAGATCGAGTACACCCACGGCGCGCAGGCATTGGTGATGTTGCCCCCGGATGCGAAGGGGCACGCGGCGCCCTCGGCATTCGCCTGCCGGCGCGACTTCTGCGCCCCATCGAAGGTGGCGGTGTAGAGCGTGGAGCCCTGCGGATTGTTCGCGGTGTTGCCCGCGCCCCAGTTCGGGCCCGACCCGAACGGACCGAACAGGCCGTTGTCGCCGATCGTGATCTGGTCGGTGCCGTAGTACGCCTGCTGGTAGTACGACTGGTTGCCCGGATCATCGTTGGCCACCAGGGGCTGGGCCGACCCGATGCCCATCACCGGCACGATGTGGTCGTACTCCGGCTGCCCCGACCCCGGCTTCTCGAGCAGCCCCGTGTTGTTGAACACGCCGATGATCACGCGCGAGCCGCTGAGGAAGCGGTTCTTGATCCACGAGAGGAACACCGCGGCGTACTGGTCTGACTGGTCCTCGTACTGGGTGGGGTCGAAGCCCTCGGCGTTGAGGCGCATGGCGTTGGCCGCGGCCTGCCACGTGCTGCCCTGCGCCGGCCACGTGAGCAGCAACTGGCTCGACGGCTGGGTCTGGTCGACGTTCGGGTTTCCGCTGGCCAACTGCCGGGCGGTCCACTGCGACGTGTACTGCCCGAAGGTCATGCCCGCGGCGATGAAGGACGTCTCGCCGCAGTAGCCCGAGTTGGCATTCCACTGGAGGCGCACCGGCATGGGGGAGGTGGCGGAGTACGGCGCCCGGATGATCGTGTCGCCCACGCAGCCCTGCAGGGAGTCCGAGGGCCCGGCGTACACGGTGTCCGTGCCCGGCCCGCAGTTGATGGCATCGGCACCCGGGCCCCCCGACAGCACATCCGGGCCCGGCCCGCCCGAGATGGTGTCCGTCCCGGGGCCACCCTTGATGACGTCGGCGCCCGGCCCGCCGCTCAGGGTGTCGGGTCCGGCACCGCCATTCAGGGTGTCGTGGCCGAGCCCGCCACTCACGGTGTCGGCCTGCGGGCCCCCGTTGAGGGTGTCGCCGGCGCTTCCACCCACCACCGTGGCCGCGGTGGAAGGGCCCGCGGTGGCGAGGACGGCGATGGCGATGGCGGCGAGGCTCGGGCGGCGCATGGGATCTCCCGGGGAGGAAGGGATCCCGACTCTACGCCCTGCCCGCTCGCGGCCCGGTCCGGCGGTTCCCCTGCAGGGTCAGCCGGCGGTGGGGCGGCGTGCGCGCCCCGCGCGGGGGCCGACGGCAGGCTCCACCGCGCATCGCTGCGCGGGGAGGTGCCGTCGGCCGCCCCGTGGCCCGCTAGCTGGACGACAGGGTCTGGCCCACCTCCATGCGCATGATCCTGTTCGCGGAGTAGGTCTGCGCGCCGACGCGCACGCGCTCGACGAAGTAGAGGGTCTTCGTCGACTTGCCGGCGCGTCCCCGCGTCTGGGTCGGACGGAGCACGATCTTCTTCTCGGCGGTGTCGAATCCCGCAAGGCGCCAGTCGCCCGGCTTGCCGTTCAGCACCACGGTGTCGATTCCGGCGTCGCCCCAGGCCACATCCTTGCCGCGACCGGGCAGGAGGGTGTCGGGGCCGCCCGCGCCGTGGATGGTGTCGTCGGTCTTGTCACCCTGGTCGCCCCTGATGACATTGGCGTCCTGTCCGCCCCAGATGGGCATGGCGCTGCCATCGACCATCGCCTCGAGGTTGCCGCGGTTCGACCACTTGGTCTGGTGGTAGGTGTTGTCCGTGCTGTCACGGAACACCAGGTAGTGGAACGTTCCGTCCGAGCCCTCGGCCGGGTGCAGGAAGAGGTTGTCCTTGAGCGTGCGCGTGACCTTCTTCCAGCCGGGCGGCAGCACGGCGGCGTTGAACGCCGACTGCACCGACGTCGGGTCGGACTGGCCGGACGCATGCATGATGTACTCGTTGCCCCAGCGGTCGATGATGAAGAAGCGCGTGAGGGGCACGGCACCCGGGGTGCCGGGGGCGACGCCGTTCTGGTTTGCCCAGAACTCCATGTTCTGCGCCTTGAAGTTGGCCGTCACCTTCACCACGCCCGCGGGCGGGGTGGTGACCATGTTGCCCGCGTAGTACGCGTTGACCTTCGACAGCTGCGTGTAGTCGGATCGCCTGTACGGCCACATCGCGTTGATTGCGGTGGACATGGCGCCCCAGGTGTAACCGTCGGACGTCGTGATGTAGTTGGTCTGGCACACCGGCGCGCCGGGTGAGGCGATGAACTGCGACTCGTTGAACTGCAGGTTGCGGGTCGTGTTGCGGATGTACGGCGACGGGACCACGTATCCGTTGTTCCACACGTCATCGGACACCGGGTTGGTGCCGGCGCCCTTGTAGGTGGGAAGCGCCGCCTCGGGGTCGGTGGTGACCGTGGACGTGTTGATGATCTCGTGGGCCACTTCGAGGGTCGCCCACGGGGCGGTGTCGCAGTTGGTGTCTGCGGATGCCGGGCCGGCGACGACCAGCGCCGCGGTCGCGGTGGCCGCCAGCGCGGCGGGAATCAGGCGGGAACGGGTAGGTCTCATGGGAAGCGGGACTCCTTTACGCGCTTGGGACGATCGCGCCGGTCGCTGCAGCACCTTCCGTGGTGAGGGCGATTTGGCGAGGGGACGTATGCCGACGGTACGAGCACTCCGCGCGCGCGTGAAGCCAACGGCGCGGCGATGAGGGGGTAGCCCCCACCCCGCGGCACCGACTGGGGTGCTGGCACTACAGGGCCTGCCCCCGTGCCCGTCTACGATGCCGGCATGACGGGCGTCCGCACTCAACCGCCCGCGCCCCTCAGGGTGCTGCTCGTGGAGGATGACGCCCTCCTCAGGACCTCCCTTGCCCAGGCGCTGGACATGGGCCCCATGTCGCTCGTGGGCGCGGCCTCATCGGCACGTGAGGCCGCCACCATCGCCGATGCGCACAACCTCGACGTGCTCGTGACCGACCTTGAGCTGGGCCGGGGGCCGAACGGCGTGGTGCTGGCCCATGCCCTGCGCCGTCAGCGGCCCGACCTGGGCGTGGTCGTGCTCACGTCGTACGCCGATCCGCGCCTGGTGGGAACGAAGATGGCGCAGCTCCCGGCCGGCGCCGAATACATCACGAAGCAGTCGGTGGACGACCTCGACGTGCTCCGGCGCGCGGTGATGCGCGTGGCCCTGCGCGGCGGTCGGCCGCAGGCCGACGAGCCGGCGGTGATCCGGGCGATGGGCCTGACCGATTCGCAGATCGAGACCATGCGACTCATCGCCGAGGGCCTCTCGAACGCCGAGATCGCGCGACGCCGGGTGGTCACCGAGAAGGCGGTCGAGGTGACGGTGTCGCGCCTGCGCCGTCAACTCGGCCTCGAGCACGACCCATCGCGCAACACGCGCGTCGAGATCGCCCGCGCCTACTTCGCCCTCGCCGGTGCGGATGCACCCGACCCCGCTCGCACCGCCTAGCCTGCGCGAGCGCATCGGCGGGCGCTGGGCGATTTCGCTCCGCTTGTTCGGTGTCACCGCGGTGCTCATGGTGCTGGCGTCGGTCATCCCGCTCACCGGCCTCAATGCGCTGCGCGTGGGTGCCGCGTCGGCCGACATCGCCGCCCTCGCCCTGCAGCTGGTGGTTATCGGAGCCGGGTTCCTGCTGCTCAACTTCACCCTGTTCCGTAACCGCGCCGTGCGCCCCGTGCCCATCTGGTGGGTGGTGGGCGTTGGGGTATTCATCGGGGGCGTGCGCATCGCCGCGATCCTCGGGTGGGCCGTATCGCAGGGCATCGCGATCGATGACCCGGGGCGCCTCGTGGCCGGGTCGATCGCCGTGCTGGCGGTCTCCTCGCTGGTGCCCCCTGTGGTCGCGTACCTCAGCGCCACGCATGCCTGGTATACCGAGGAGCGTGAGCGACTGGTGGCGCTGGCCGCAGAGAAGGAGGCCGACCGCCTGCGCGCCGTGGGCGCGCTGCGCGACGTGGCACTGGCTGCGGCGCAACGCGATGTCGAGAGCGCCCGCGCCGTGCTCCACGACCACGACGCCCGCCCCGACCAGGTAGCCGAGGCCCTGCTGCTGGCGGCGCGCGGCGGCGTGCGGCCGGCCGCCCACGACCTCATGCGCCGGCCCGCGCCCGCAGCTCCCAGGGTCTCGCTGCGCGAGGTGCTCACCTCGGAATTCCACCGCAACCCGCTGCCCGTGGTGGCACCGGCAATCGCGTTCGCGCTGATCACCGCGCCGCGCGCATTCGTGGCCATTGGCGTGCTCGCCGGACTCGCCATTGCGCTCGTCGCCGCGGCGGGCGTGGTCGCCGTATTCCCGGCATTCAGGCCCCCCATCCGGCGATGGCCGCGTGCGGCCCTCCCCATCACGCTGCTCGCGTGCATCGTCGCGTCCCTGCCCGCCAGCGTCCTTCTGGTCTGGGCATTCGACGTGCAGGCGCCGCTCGCCGCCAGCATCATGACCACCGTGCTGCTCATGGTGCTGGTGTTGGCCGCGGGAATGGTGGCCACGGCCGAGGACCTGGGCGAGGAGGTGCTCGAGCGACTGCGCATACCCGTGCGCGAGAGCGAGATCGAGAGCCTGGCCGCCGACCGCGCGCGCGACGCGCTGCTGCGCGAGATCGGGCAGCACCTGCACGGCACCGTGCAGTCCGGGCTGGTGGCCGCCAGCTACTCCATACGCTCGGCGATCGAGACCGATGACCCGGCCGCGCTCGACGAGGCGCTGGAGGCCGCGCGCCGCGCGCTCGAACGTGATGTCAGCCCGGTGTCCACGTCGGCCCCCGAGGTCGGCGACGCCGGCCTCGTGGCCCTCGCCGGGGAATGGGACGGCCTGCTGGATATCGACTGGCACGTCGACGGGCTGCCGCCCTCGGCAATCGGCCCCGTGGGCGAGGTGGTGCTGGAGTGCCTCGCCAACGCCGTGGTGCACGGGCACGCCACCCGGGCCGTGGTGCGCGTGGTGCGGGGTGACGACCACATCAGCGTTCAGGTGGAGGATGACGGCACCGGACCCATGGCCGGGCCCGTGGGGATGGGCAGCATGGTGCTCACCCGGGCCACGGCCGGGGATTGGGCCATGGCCGCAGGGCCGGACGGCGGCGCCGTGGTGACGGCGCGCGTGCCCGTGCCCTAGGCGGGGCGGCTACACCGGGATGGTCTCGGTGGTGCGTGAGCCCTTCGCGCCGCTGATGATGGCCCTGAGCGCCGTGCCCTTCGCGGGCCGGCCCTTCATCACCACCTTCACCTTCACGGTCTTGCCGGCCCTGGCGTTCCTCACCGCCACGGCCTTCGTGGTGGTGCGCTTCACGGGCACGCCCGCGATGTCCGACCCGGCGAGCATGGGCAGCACCTTGCCCGCCCTGGTCTCGAGGCGGAACGCGTACTTGCCGCTGGCGGCGTAGCGCAGGGTGAACGTGATGGTGGTGCGCCCGTCCCTCGTGGAGGTGCGCAGGTTGCGCGTGACCGGCGTGACGACATTGGTCGGGCGTGCCGGTGCCACGGTCGGGGTGGGCACGGGTGACGGGGCGGGTGCCGCGCTGCCCGTGGTGATGCTGCCCACGCTCGCGGCGTTCTCGTTGCTGAACCACATGAGGCCGCCCGGCCCGGCGGCGATGATCGCGGGGTAGGAGTTGGGGGTGATGCCCGCGGAGTACTCGGTGATGGCCCCCGCGGTGGTGATGGACGCCACCTTGCCCGCCATGGCCTCGGTGAACCACAGGTTGCCGTCGGCACCTGCCGCGATTCCGCGCGGCATGGCGTTGGCGGTGGGAACCGGGAACTCGGTGATCACCCCGCCCGGGGTGATGCGGCCGATCTTGTTGCCGCCGGCCTCGGTGAACCACAGGTTGCCGTCGGCGCCCGTCGCGATGTACTGCGGCTGCGCGTTGGCCGTGGGCAGGGTGTATTCGGTCACCTGGCCCGACGTGGTGATGGCACCGATCTTGTTGCCGCCGGTCTCGGTGAACCACATGCGCCCGTCGGGGCCACGCGTGATGCCGATGAGGCGGGGGTTCGCGGTGGGCACGGCGTACGTGGCGACGGCGCCCGAGGGGGTGATGGCGGCGATCTGCCCGCCCGTGAGCGTGACCCACTGGCGTCCGTCGGGGCCGGCCGCCGACGACCACCCCGGCGACGCCAGCCCGCCCACCTGCGTGGTGGTTCCCGACGCGGGATCCAGGCGTCCCATGGTGTTGGTGAAGTTGTAGGTCATCCACATGGCGCCGTCGGGGCCCGGCGCGATGCTGCTCACCAGGCTGCCTCCCGCCGCCACCGACACCTGCCCGCCCGCGCCCGACGAGGTGAACGGCACCACGGTGTTGAGGTTGTTGAACACGCCGTAGACGGTGCCGCTCGGGGCCACGCCGACACCACCCGGAGCGATGGCCCCGGTGTTGCTGGGGTACTCGGTGACTACCCCGGGGGTGGCGGCCATGGCCGCGGCGGCACCGAGGAGCAGGGCGGGGGGCACGAGCACTGCGGCGAGCCGGGACGAGCGGGGCATGGAGATCCTTCCGGGGCGGTGGGCGGGGGTGCTGCGGGGCAGGTTAGCCCCGGCGCCTAGAGCACCGTCACCGCCTGGTGGTAATCGAGGCGCGGCAGGCGCGGGAACCAGGCGTCGGGGCCGGGCATTCCGAAGTTGACCACCAGTACCGATGCGTGGCGGCCGTCGGGGAAGAACTCGGCGTCCATGGCCGGGTAGTCGAACCCGCTCATGGGCCCGGCCGCAAGCCCCAGCGCCCGAACGGCGATGATGAAATAGGCCGCCTGCAGCGTGGCGTTGAACTTCGCCATCTCGGCGCGCCCCTCCATCTGGGCATACGCCTCGCGCTGCTCGGCGCGTGCCGGGAAGAGCTGTGGCACGAACTCATGGAAGTCCAGGTCGGCCGCGAGCAGGGCCGTCATCGGCGCCGTGCGCGTCTTCGGCCTGTTGCCCTCGGCCAGGTGCGCCACCGCGCGCTCGCGCGACTCGGGCGAGCGCAGGTAGAGGATTCGCAGCGGGTTGGTGTTGCCCGACGTGGGTGCCCACTTCATGAGGTCCCAGATGGCCTCCAGCTGGTCGTCGGTGACCGGCTCGTCGGTGAACGTGTTCGCGCTGCGCGCCTCGAGGAACAGCAGCTCCTGCGCGTCGCGGCTCAGCGGGATGTCGGCCATGGCTAGCCGATCTTCGTGACGGCGGGCGGCACCCACGTGGACTGCATCGACCCGTTGGGCGGCGGCAGGATTGACGGCGCCGTGTTGCTGCCCGGCGTCGGGTAGTAGATGCGCAGCAGCGGACGGATGTTGGTGGGCATGCCCGCCTTGCCGTACACCTGCTGGTAGTACGCCTGCGAGGGCGAGGGCAGCCAGTTGGTGGCCGGCGCGCCCGCGGGCAGGGTGGGCCCGATCCACAGGGTGATCGACCCGTCGGCGTTCTTCTTCAGCTGGTTCGACGTGATCTGCTGCGAGCCCAGCTGCGACACCGGCTGGATGGGACCCCACTGCAGGGTGCCCGACCCGGCCTGGATGTCCACCATGTTCGCCGGCGTGCCGTCGGGGCCCTGGATGGGCACGTTGCCCGGAGAGAGGGGCTGCTGCCAGGTGGCCGACACCTTGAAGGTGTACGTGGTCGCGCTGCCCGATCCCGACGTCGTCGGTGCGGTGGCCACGTAGTACGGCGTGTTGGCCTTCAGCCCGTAGGCGCTGGCGCCCGTGCCGAAGAAGATCGGCGTGCTGGCGATGGGCGCACCGCCCCACGTGGGCATGTTCACCGTGATGGTGTCGGCCGACGGGTCCGTGGACACCACCGTCTGGTTGGCCTGCGAGTAGGCCAGGTTCAGCACGCTGGCCTGGGTGAGGTACGGCGCCTTCGACTCGGTGGGGTCGGTCTGGTACAGGTGCACCGACCAGAAGCCCTTCGGGTTGCCCGAGGAGTCGTTGACCGTGGGCGGGATGCTGCCGTTGGCGGGCAGCGGCGAACCCGCAGCCGGCGGCGGCGTGAAGGTCATCGAGTACGAGTTGTCACCCACCATCTGCGTGGCGGTGGTACCCGCGGTCTGGTTGATCTGCGCGTACACGGCGTCGAGCGGCACGTTGGCCGAGCCGCCCTCCTGCACGATCACGGCACGGAAGGCGTACCCCAGCAGGTTGTTGGGGTAGGTGCCGATGTTGTCGTTGAGGAAGCTCCAGTAGTTGCTGGTGGGAGTGGCCCCGACCGCTGTCGACAGGTCGGTGATGCCGGCGTCGCCCTTCTCATACCCCGACTGCAGGGCGCTGAGCTGGGCCGATCCCCAGTTGCGTGGCACCTTCCATCCCTGCGCGGTGAGCCCCAGAGGCCTCAGCAGCCTGAGCTGGCGGGCCTGCCCCCACGAGGGGTTCTGGTAGAGCTTCTTCGCGTTCGACTGCGGAACCACCCACGCCGGCAGCAGCCTGAGCGGCGTGTTGCCGATGCCCGTGGTGCGCGAGGGCATGGGGCTCTGTGCGAGCGACTGCCCCAGCTGCGCCATGAAGGCCGTCGCCTGCGTGGGCGCGTTGGCCCACTTCTGCGAGCGCTGTATCTGCGCGTTGTTGGGCGGGTACGAGGTGGTGGTGGGGTAAATGGGCCGGTAGCCGTTGCGCTGGTACTGCGCCAGCGTGTTCAGCGCGAAGCGCTTCACCACGCGCTGGTCGACCGAGTTCACCGACGCCGGGTTGCTGGACTCCACCAGCGAGTCGGCGCGGATGCGGATGAGCATCCAGCCAAGGGCGGTGTCCTGCGGCATCACGCGGAAGACCGTGCGGCCGATGCGCACGGTGCGCTTGTTGGCGTACTTCGACGTGGGGCCCACGATGAGGTACGTCTGGCGCTTGCTCGAGGGGGTGGTGCGCGTGCCGATGCTGCCCGTGGAGTTGATGAACGAGTCGAGCACGTTCACCACGTAGTAGTTGTTGGCCGACGGCGGAACGGTGAGCACCAGCTCCTTCGTGCCGCCGTTCTGGCTCGCCGGGTAGCGACGACCACTGAGGTCGAGCATGGAGTTGAGGTACAGCACCGAGGCGTCGCCGGCGTTGGTGGCGAGGTTGTTCCAGGCCGCCGCCTGCGTGCCCTTGCCGCCGAGCATGTTGACGGGCGCCGTGCGCAGCGCGTTGTACTTGAGGAAGCGGTAGACGAACTCGGGCGCCACGCCCCACGTGTAGGCGTCGGCGGCGAGGTCCTCGATGGCGGCCGGGTTGGTCAGCGGCGACGGAGGCCCCTTGGGCAGGGCCGAGGCCACGGCCGGGATGGTTGCGAGCAGCGCCACCGAGGTGATGCCGGCGGCGCGGGCGATGGCCCTGCGCTTCATGGGGGATCCTTTCGTCCTGAACGACACGACTGCCACGGCCCAGCGTGCCAGATACGCGCGGACATGTGAATAAGGCAAACCCCACAGAACGCATCCGCGGTGGTGGCGCGCGCGAGCACGCGGTTGCGGTGCTGCGACCGATCTGGCCCGTGGCCGCGGCGCGGCTACCGCTGCGCCTTGGCGTCCCTGCGCACGGTGACCTTGCGGCCCTTCAGCGACCCCGCGCGAAGGGCGGCGATCACGCGGTCGGCATCCGATGCCGGCACGTCCACCAGCGAGAACCGGTCGGCGATCTGGATGGCGCCGATCTGCTTGCCGGGGATCTTCGCCTCGTTGGCGATGGCGCCCACCAGGTCCTGGGGTCGCACGCCGGCGATGCGGCCGGCGCCCACGAAGATGCGCGCCATGCCCTCGGGCGGCGGGTGGCCCGGGCCTGCGCGGTTGGCACGCCGGGGGGCGCCGCCGGGGCCGCGGCCGCGGGCGGAGTCGCGATCCGGCCGGGCGCGGTCCTCGCGCATGCGCACCTCGGGGATGTCCTCGTGGTCATCCGAGCCGCGCGACGCCTGGTGCGCCAGCTTCACGGCGGCCGCCGCGATGTCCATCACGTCGAACTCATCGGCCAGCGACTCCACCACCACGCGGAAGGAGTCGATGTCGCCCTCGAGGATGTCCTCGCGCAGCGTGGCGGTGGTCACGTCGAGCCGGCGGGCGCGCACGTCGGCCACGGTGGGCAGCGCCTGCTGCGGCACGCGGCGCCCGATCACCCTCTCGATGTTGCGCAGCATGCGGTGCTCGCGCGGCTCGGCGAGCGTGATGGCCACGCCCTCGCGCCCCGCGCGCCCCACGCGGCCGATGCGATGGACGTACTGCGCGGGAGCGGAGGGCACGTCGAAGTTGATCACGTGGGTGAGCTGGTCGACATCCAGCCCGCGGGCCGCGACATCGGTGGCGATGAGCAGGTCGGCGGCGCCCGAGCGCAACCGGCCCATCACCCGGTCGCGCTGCTCCTGGGTCATGCCGCCGTGCAGGGCCTCGGCCTGGTGGCCGCGGCCGTTGAGGGTCTCCACGAGCTGCTCCACCTCCACGCGCGTGCGGCAGAACACGATCGCGGCGGCGGGCTCCTCGGCGTCGAGCAGGCGCACCAGCGCGGCGGGCTTGTAGGCCCGCTGCACCACGTAGGCCTCCTGCCGCACCTTGGGCGCCTCGCCCTCGGCGGCGGGCTCGGCATCGATCTGCACCCGCACGGGGTCGGTGAGGTGGTTCTGCGCGATGGCCCGGATGCGCGGCGGCATGGTGGCCGAGAAGAGCACCGTCTGGCGCGGGGCCGGGATGGCATCGAGGATCGCCCCGATGTCCTCGGCGAACCCCATGTCGAGCATCTCGTCGGCCTCGTCGAGCACCACGCAGGTGACGTCGTCGAGCGTCAGCGTGCCGCGCGCGATGTGATCGCGGGCGCGGCCCGGTGTGGCCACCACCACGTCCACCCCGCGCTCGAGTGCCTTCACCTGGCGGTAGATGGGCTGGCCGCCGTATACGGGAAGCACCCGCGCGCCGAGCCCCCGCCCATACCGGTGCATGGCCTCCGACACCTGCATGGCCAGTTCGCGGGTGGGCACCAGCACGAGCGCCCGGGGCGCGCGCCCCGTGCCGACGCCCTCCATGGCGTGCAGCAGGGGCAGCGCGAATGCGGCGGTCTTGCCGGTGCCGGTGGCCGCGTTCCCCAGGAGGTCGCGCCCCGCGATGAGGTGCGGGATGGCCTCGAGCTGGATGGGCGTGGGCTCCTCGTACCCCAGTTCGGCGAGGGCGGCGAGCAGTTCATCGCGCAGCCCCAGGCCGCTGAAGGTCGGTGTGTCGATGCACCCATAGTGCCTGACCGCGTGCCGTTTGTAGCATCGCCGCATGGAGCCATCGCAAGTGGTCGCGCCGGACCTCTTCGACGCCATCGCCGAACCCGACGTGCTGCTGCCGCTCGTGATGGCCAACGCCATGTCGCCCCGCCTCTGGCGACTCGGGCGCCGCATCGCCACGGCGCCCGACCCGCTGGAGGCCGCGCGCCGCGTGGTGGACACCTCGTTCACCCACGCCTCACCGCAGGCCGTGGCCCGCATGAGCGGCTACCTCGACCTCGATGCCGAGCGGCGGCGGCTGGGTGCGCGGGTGGTGGACGACGCCATCGCCGACATCGCCAAGGCCCTGCCCGAGCGCCGACGGCGTGGTCTCATGCCCGACGACGACGCGGTCGAGGCCGGCCTGGCGGCAGGGCGATTCCCGGCCTACTCGTATGCCAACGTCGATGTGGTGCACGCCGCCCGCCGCACGCCCGGCGGCCCGGGCCAGCGCCCGCGCGGGCTCACGTCGTGCGTGGATGAGGCCGCCCTGTTCGCGGCCCTGGCCACCACGAACCCCGAGGTGAACGGCCATCTCGACGGCATCGTGCTGATGCAGTCGAACACGCACTGCACCGTGTTCGGCTGGACCGGCGACGATGCCTGGTGGTTCTGGGGCAAGCAGGCGCTGTTCACGCCGGCCGAGTTCGCCCGCTGGGTCGAGCAAAACCACGACGGCGACGCCGCCGACGCCCTCCTCACGATCATGGGGGCGCCGATGCGCCGCATCATCAGCCGGCGCGGCACGCTCGACATCGCGGGCGGTTGCAGTTCGCTCCCGCCCGACGAGGTTCAGCGCACCCTCGCCGCGATCGACCGGTTCTTCGGCCGCCGCCCCAACGCCCTGAACGGGTGCACCGACACCCTGCGGCAGGTGCCGCCATCACCACACGACAGGCTGTTCGACGGCGCCGTGCGGTGCACGTCGGCCGAGCAGGTGCAGGGCCTGGTGCGGCAGGCGCTGCACGGAGATGCCGGCGACCGCACCGCAGGCACCCACGCGATGCTGGCCTTCCGATCGCTCGACCTGGACGACCTCACGCCGTACCTGCACGCCGCCCGCCGCGGCCCGCTGGTGGCGGGGCTGGCGACCACGCTCGGCAGCGCCGATGAGGCGATCGCGGCCATTGCGGCGCTCGAGACGCTGCCCGCCCTGGGTGACCCCCGGCGCCTGGCGCTGCCCGACGAGGTGCTCGGCCGCGGCTCGGCATCCCCGGCCGAGCGCGCCCTCATGCTGCATGTGCTGCTCGAGCGCATCGACGGCGGCCCGGTGCGCACCGTGCTGATGGGAGATGACGCCGTCACGCGCAGCGGTTCGCTCGCCGTGCGGGCGTCGGACCTAGCCCAGGTAGATGCCGGGGTCGTCGACCCGGCCGGTCGGGCGTTCGACGAGGTGGCGCCCGCGGGCGAGCAGTAGCCCCGCCGTCACCGCCAGCACCAGCGCGGTGATGCCGCCGGCCCGGTATCCAGCCGTGAGGCCGTCCTCGAGGGTCGCCCCGGCGGGCGCCGAGGTGGCCGACACCGCCGAGGCGATGATGGCCACTCCCACGGCACCACCCGTGAACCTCGGCACCACGGACAGGGCGCTCGAGGTGCCGAGCGAGACGGCCGGCAGGGCATCGAGCACGGCCGCGGACGCCACCGGCACCAGCAGGCCGCCGCCGACGCCCATGAGGATGAGCGCGGGCACCGACCACCCCGGCGCGGGCGGGGCGAAGGCGGGCAGCGCGAACGACGCCACCACGGCCACGAGGCCGGTCGTCACCGCCACCGCCGATCGGCCGCGGGCCGCAACCCTCGCGCCCACCCGCGACATGACCCAGTACGCGACCGACATCGGCAGCAGCAGAAGCCCGTACTCGATGGGCGTGACCCCGGCCACCTGCTGCAGCTCGAGGGTCACCAGGAAGAGCACGCCCATGAAGGCGACATACGAGGCGAACAGCACCAGCGAGGCGCCGGCCACCGACGGGTGGCGCAGCGCCCGCACGTCGAAGGCGGGGTGCCGCGCCATGAGCTCACGCACCACGAACCCGGCGAGCAGCAGCACCCCGGCGGCAAGGCCGCCGATCACCCAGGGGCTCGTCCACCCGACGCGTGGCCCCTCGATGAGGGCGGCCACCAGGGGCACCAGCGCCACCAGCGAGAGGCCGGCGCCCCAGGTATCGAGCGGCACCCCCTCCGGGCCACGGCCCACCGGAAGGATCCTCACCGCCGTGGCCGCCGCCACCAGCAGCAGCGGTACCGGCAGCAGGAACGCCCAGCGCCAGCCGATGGTGCCCACCACGACGCCGCCCACCACCGGGCCGAGCGCGAGCCCCAGGGCCCCCGCCGATGCCCAGGTCGCCAGTGCCCCCGCACGGTTTCCCGGCGCGAACGCCATGGCGGTGATGGCCATGGCGGGAGCCAGCATCATCCCGGCCCCCACCCCCATGGCCACCCGCCCGGCGAGCATGACCTCGAGCGACATCGCCACCCCGCATGCCACCGACGATGCCGTGAACAGGCAGAGCCCGGTGATGAACACCTGGCGGCGCCCGAAGCGCTCGGCCACCGCCGCGCCCGGGATGAGCAGCCCGGTGAGGGCAACGGTGTAGGCATCGACCACCCATGCCAGGTCCGGGGGCGAGGCCGAGAAGCGATCCCCGATGTCGGGGAGCGCGACGTTCACGAACGTGAGGCCGATGGAGAGGAAGAACGCCGCGGCCGCGACGATGGCCAGCACCACGCGCGGTCGAACGCCGCCCTGCTCGCCCCGACCGACCGCGCAACTCCCCGCCATGGGCTCCCCTGCGTTCCCCGCGCACCGCTCGGTGCGTCCTCGTGGTGGGCCAATCCGTGGATGGGCATGTTGGCACGTGCCGCGGACCCGCCCGCGTCGACGACCGCGCGGGGGATCGCGCCCGCCATCTGGTTCGATGCACGTATGCACGCTCTCGCCCAGGCCTATCGACGGTTGCGTGGCTGGTCGTGGCCCCGG
>JAFMJQ010000098.1 GCA_017853415.1 Thermoleophilia bacterium
TTCAGCGTCGGGGTGCCGACGGTGGTTGCCGCCGGGGTGGGCGTGGGCGCCGGGGACGGGGTAGGCGTCGGGGTAGGAGCGGGCGTGCCCTCGCCGGTGACTGTGATGGACGACGGGTACTTCGTCAACCCGGTGATGAAGTTCGGGTTCTGGTCGGTCCCGTCGACCTTCATGCGTCCAATCGTGAATGGGCCAGACGGGCGACTGCCCGCACTCCAGTAGATGTAGGTTCCGTTCACAGCGATGCCGTCGCCGACATTCGTGAGACCCGTCACGAAGGAGGGCTGCTTCGTCGCGCCGTCAATCGTCGCCCGGCCGATGCCACCGGTTGCCGTCCAGTACAGGTACGAACTCGACGCGGCCAGCCCCTTGACACTCGGGGAGATGCCGCTGATGAAGGATGCGTTGTCCACTGTGCCGGAGGTGGCGACGCGGGCAAGCGAGGAACCCTGGTTCAGCGGGTAGACATTCGAACCGACTCCCGCAAGACGGCTGAAACTAGGCCCACCCATGAAGACTGCAGGCGAGATGACGGTCTTTCCGGTGCCATCTGTGCCGATGCGCCCGACGGCCGAGGTAGGTCCAAAACCACCCACCTGCGTCGGGCTCGGGAAGTAGATGAAGTCACCGACGAGCGCTGCCTGGTAGACGCCCGTGTTCCCGAGCGAGCCGCCGGCAATGTCCATTCTCGGGCTGGAGCCGTCGGTATTCGCCTTTGCCAACGTCTTGCCGTTCAGCCCGTTGAGCCAGAAGATGCTGCTCGAATTGGCCAGGACGCCATCCGGCTGATCGACGCCCGCGGAGCCGGGGACGAGGTTCTCGTTCGCACCCGTCCCGTCAAGGTTTGCCCGCCCGATGCTCTGCTGGCCCTGACCTGCACCCTGCGCGGTCCAGAAGATGTAGTCGGCTGCGCTCGCGCTACCGGCGCCCACAGCGCCCAGCGCAACGACAGCCGACGCGGTAGCCGCGCCGATGATGGCCTTCCTCACGAGATCTCCTCCTGCAGGTCTCGACGGGCACGATGCCGCGTCGGGGGTTAGTTGGAAGTTGGCCGAGACCCATCCAGTTCATGATGGAATCTCCTTGCTACCTTCGCCCCATGCCCAACCGCCCCCTCGTCATCGCCCTCTGCCCCGACCTCATGATGAGGTCGCGCATCGAGAGCGGGCTGGATATCGCGGGGTATCGGCTGCGCGTGGCGGGCGGCCCAACCCGGCTTGCCGAGGCGCTCGCCGAGGAGAACCCTGCGTGCATCCTCATCGACCTCGAGGCCGGGGACGACGCCATCGCGCTGATCGAGCGCCTGCGCAGCGACGAGGCCACCGCGGGCATTCCGCTGGCCGCGTTCGCCGGCCACACCAACGTTGAGCTGCTCGACCAGGCGAAGGCCGCTGGCGCCGACCCCGTGGTGGCGCGCGGCCAGGCGGCCATCAGCACCGGCAAGGTGGTGGAGCAGGCCATCGCTGCGCGCGCCGCCTAGGCGCCCCGCGCGATACCCTCTGCAGCCGTGAAGAACGCCTCTTTGTACCTGCCCGCGCTGCGCGAAGGCGTTGTCGTGTTCGACGGCGGCCTCGGCACGCAGATCCAGGCCCGCGAGCTCACCGCCGAGGATTACGGCGGGGGAGCGCTCGAGGGCGCCGTGGACTACCTGTCGATCACGCGACCCGACGTGCTGGAGGAGATCCACCGCTCCTATCTGGAGGCCGGCAGCCAGGCGGTGGAGACCAACTCGTTCCAGGCCACGGCGATCCGCCTGGAGGAGTGGCAGCGCCCCGACGGCGGCAACCTGGCCGAGTTCGTCACCGACATCAACGTGGCGGCAGCGGCCGTGGCGCGCAAGGCGTGCGATGAGTTCGAGGCGGCCGACGGCATCCCCAGGTTCGTGATCGGCTCCATCGGCCCCACCGGCATGCTGCCCGGCACCGACGACCCGAAGCTGTCGGGCATCACCTTCGACGAGCTGGCCAACCAGATCCGCACGCAGGCCAAGGGGCTCATGCAGGGCGGCGCCGACGTGCTGCTCATCGAGACCCAGCAGGACATCCTCGAGACCCGCGCGGCCATCCACGGCATACGCCTGGCGTTCGACGACATGGGCACCTCGGTGCCGATCCAGGCGCAGGTGGCGCTCGACCAGACCGGCCGCATGCTGCTTGGCACCGACGTCGGCGCCGTGGTCACCATTCTCGAGGGCATGGGCGTCGACGTGATCGGCACCAACTGCTCCGTGGGTCCTGAGCACCTGCGCGAGCCGGTGGGCTACATGTGCAGCCACTCCACCAAGCCCATCTCGGTGGTGCCCAACGCCGGCCTGCCGCGCAACGTGGGCGGCGTGGCGCACTACGACCTGGGCCCCGATGACATGGCCAAGCAGATCGCGGCCATGGTGCACGACTTCGGCCCCAACGTGGTGGGGGGCTGCTGCGGCAGCACTCCCGATCACATCCGCGCCATCGTGGCCGCGCTCAAGGACGTGACCCCCCACAAGCGCACGCCGCCGGTGCCCACCCCGCGCGTGGCCAGCGCCATGCGGGCGGTCGACCTTGGGCAGGAGCCCCGCCCCACCATCGTGGGCGAGCGCGTGAACACCCAGGGCAGCCGCAAGATCAAGGAGATGATCCTCGCGGACGACTACGACGGCGCCCTCGCCGTGGCCCGCGAGCAGACGGAGTTCGGCGCGCACGTGCTCGACGTGTGCGTGGCGCTCACCGAGCGCACCGACGAGCCCGAGCAGCTCAGCATCCTCACCAAGAAGCTCGCGATGGGCGTGGAAGCCCCGCTCATGATCGACAGCACCGAGGCCGACGCCGTGGAGGCCGCCCTCGCGCACTACCCCGGCCGGGCCATCGTCAACTCCATCAACATGGAGAACGGGCGGGTGAAGATCGACCAGGTGGTGCCGATCATCAAGAAGCACGGCGCCGCGGTGGTGGCGCTCACGATCGACGACGAGATCGGCATGGCCAAGACCCCCGAGGCCAAGCTGGGCGTGGCGACGAAGATCCACGACATCGTGGTGGGCGAGTACGGGCTTCCGCCCGAGAGCCTCATCTTCGACGCCCTCACCTTCACGCTGGCCACCGGCGAGGACGAGTACCGGGAGTCGGGCAAGGCCACCATCGAGGGCATCAGGCTCATCAAGGAGAACCTGCCCGGGGTGTTCACCAGCCTGGGCGTGAGCAACGTGTCGTTCGGGCTCGCGCCGCCTGCGCGCGCCACGCTGAACAGCGTGTTCCTTGCGCGGGCCGTGGAGGCCGGGCTCGACCTCGCGATGATCAACCCCACGCACAACCGGCCGCTGGGCGAGATTCCCGCCGACGAGATCGAGCTGGCGGACGACCTCATCTTCGCCCGGCGCGACGATGCCCTTCCCCGCTTCATCGCCAAGTACGAGGGCGTGGAGGAGCAGGAGGCCCCCGACCCCACCGCGAGGTTCGAGGGGCTGCCGCCCGACGAGATCATCTTCGAGCGCATCCTGCACCGGGTGCCCGAGGGCGTGGAGGCCGACATCGACGACGCGCTCGACCAGCGCGGCGGGCGCACCAACGACCCGGCCATCGCGGTGCTCAACGAGGTGCTGCTGCCGGCAATGAAGGAAGTGGGCGACCGCTTCGGCCGGGGCGAGCTGATCCTGCCCTACGTGCTGCAGAGCGCGGAGGTGATGAAGAAGAGCGTGGCCCACATCGAGCAGTTCCTCGACCAGGTGGAGGGCTACACCAAGGGCACGGTGATCATGGCCACGGTGTACGGCGACGTGCACGACATCGGCAAGAACCTCGTGGGCACGATCCTCAAGAACAACGGCTACACGGTGCACGACCTCGGCCGCCAGGTGCCGGTGACGGCCATCATCGACGCCGCGGTGGAGCACAAGGCCGATGTCATCGGCGTGTCGGCGCTGCTGGTGAGCACCAGCAAGCAGATGCCCCTGCTGGTGCAGGAGCTCGCCGCGCGCGAGATGGACTACCCGGTGCTCATCGGCGGCGCGGCGATCAACCGCCAGTTCGGGCGGCGCACGTTGTTCCTGGAGGACGGCGAGCCGTACGCGGGCGGGGTGTTCTACTGCAAGGACGCCTTCGACGGCCTGGCCGCGGTGGACCGCCTGCAGGACCCCGACGACCGCCCGGTGTTCCGGCAGGAGCAGCTGGATGAGGCCCGCGAGAGCGCCGAGAAGGTGACCGAGGCCAAGGCGCGTCCGCGGCCGGCGGCCGAGCCGGTGGTGCTCGACGACGCCCCCGTGCCCGAGCCCCCGTTCTGGGGCGCCGTGCGCGTGACCGACTTCGACGTCGACGAGATGTTCGCCCGCATGGACGAGAAGTCGCTCTACAAGATGTCGTGGGGCGGGCGCGGCCAGGACGAGGCCGAGTTCGAGCGCATCGTGGCCGAGGAGTTCCTGCCCCGGCGACGCGAGATGGAGAAGCGCTCCATCGAGGATGGCTGGATCGTGCCGCGGGCCACCTACGGGTACTTCCCCGCCGGGCGCGACGGCGACGCCGTGGTCATCTTCGACCCCGAGACCGGGGATGAGGCCGCGCGCTTCGAGTTCCCCCGCCAGGACGAGGGCCGCCTGCTCTGCCTGGCCGACTACCTGCGCCCGGTGGAAAGCGGCGTGCGCGACGTGATCGCCCTGCAGGCCGTCACCGTGGGGCAGGAGGCCACCGAGTACCTCGACCGCCTGCAGGCCGAGGAGGAGTACACCGAGGCGTACTTCGCCCACGGCCTGGCAGTGGAGGCCGCCGAGGGCATGGCCGACCTGGTGCACGCGCGCATCAAGCGCGAGCTGGGCCTCGGCACCGACCAGGGCCGCCGCTACTCATGGGGCTACCCGGCCTGCCCGGACATCGAGCAGCACGTCGACGTGCTTCGCCTGCTCGCGCCCTACCCGGATGAGATGGGCATGGGCCTCACGAGCGCGTTCCAGCTGACGCCCGAGCAGAGCACCGCGGCGATCATCATGCACCACCCGCAGGCCACGTACTTCTCGGCCCGCCGCCGCAACCGCCTGCCCGAGAGCGCCTAGCCCCGGGCCCCGGACCTAGTCCGGGTCGCTCTGCTGCTTCGAGAGCCACATGCGCGCCATGCGCGTGCCCTCGCACAGCGCCGTGAGCTTGGCCTCCACGATGTCCTCCGGAACCGTGGAGAGGTCGGGGGCCGCCACCCAGATGGCCGACGCCTGGCCGCCGCGGGCCGCCGCCAGCACCTCGCGGGCCACGTCGTTGGCGTTCTCGGCCGGCGCGTCGGCGCTGATCGGCACCACCATGGCCTCGTCCACGGTGAAGGCGTACGCGCCCTGCGGCACGGGGTCGTCGGTGGCCACGATGCGCGCCCCGGCCTCCACCAGCAGCTCCACCGATGCGTCGCCCGGCCAGGCCATGACCGGGCGAAACGGCACGGCCACGGCGGCCGTGGCCACCGCCACCGGGTCGTCCACGGGGGCTCCGGTGGTGATGACGTCGAGCCCCAGCCGCTCCAGCCGCTGCGCCCAATTGCCCGGCTGCGGCAGTGGCCCCGCGCACACCGTCGCAAGCACCGGCACGTTGATTCCGGCGGTTTCGAGCTCATTCCTGCGCACGCGACGACCGTATCAGGGGGACGAATGGCCCTGCGCCATATACCGCTTCACGCCGCGCGCTCCGGTACGTTTCCCGGACCGCGCGATGGTGCGCTCGCCCCGCGTGGCCGCGAAATCCCACCGGAGGGAATGCATGAGCAACGGCAACGGCCCCGTCGGCTTGGACGCCCACGGCATCACCACCTCGGGCACCGTCCACTGGAACCCGACGACCGAGGAGATCTACGAGCACGCGCTGCGGCGCGGCGAGGGTGAGATCTCCGCTGGCGGGCCGCTCCTCGTGAACACCGCTCCCAACACCGGACGCTCCCCCAAGGACAAGTTCACGGTGAAGGAGCCCGGCAGCGACGACCGCGTGTGGTGGGGGCCGAACCAGCCCATCTCGCCCGAGCACAACGCGCACATCCGCAGGGACCTCGCGGCCTGGCTGTCGGACGGCCGTGAGCTCTTCGTGCTCGACGCCTTCGCCGGGGCCCACCCCGAGCACCGCCTGCCGCTTCGCCTGGTGAGCGACTCCGCGTGGCACACGCTGTTCGCGCGCACCATGTTCATCCCGGCCACGCCCGAGGAGATCGCGGTGCACCAGCCGCGCGCGGTCATCCTGCACGCGCCCGAGTTCAAGGCCGACCCCGCGGTGCACGGCACCAACTCGAGCGGGTTCGT
>JAFMJQ010000019.1 GCA_017853415.1 Thermoleophilia bacterium
CGGGGCGTCGTGCGGGCATGGCTCGACATGTCCCGCCTCCGGCGCTCCATCGCGCCGGGGGGCGAGGTGCTCAACGGAATCGCCCGCGATCCGGTGACCGGCCACGTGATCGTGACCGGCAAGAACTGGAACCGCATGTTCGTGATCCGGCTGTCCCAGCCGGTGCCTGCCGCTACTCGATGATGCGCCAGAACCTGGGCGCGAAGGGCGCAGGATCGCGGTGCTCGTCGTGGGCCGGGTCCATGTGCAGGTGACCCTCGGTCTCGAGGCGCATGAGCACCGCGATGAACTCCTCGCCGGGAAGGTCGATGCCGTCGTCGCGCACGCGCTCGTAGAGAAAGGGCTCGCGCACCGGTTCCCCGGACGCCCGGAGGTGGCGCTCGATCGCCGCCTCGATCTGCTGCAGTCGGTCATCAGCCATGCGGCGATGGTACGCCAGCAAGCGCCCTGCGCCCACCGGCGTATGCTCGGCGCGATGGGGGACCCATGAGCACCACCCTTGCGGTCGTGCATGCCGACGACCTCGGCATGGACTACGCCGACCACCCGGCCGATCGTCGCCGGCACCAGCTCGCCGTGGCCCTGGCCCGGGACGCCGGCGTGCTGGACCACCCGGGCGTGGCCCTGGTGCCGGCACCGGGCCCCATGGCCGACGATCAGCTCGCCACCATGTTCGCGCCCGCCTTCATCCGGGCGATTCAGGTGTTCAGCGCCAAGCCCGTGCTCGCCGCCGCGCCGGAGGCCCGGCAATGGGGCGTGACCCCCGACGTGCATCCCTATGCCCACATGCACCACGACTCCGCGCGCCTCGCCGCGGCCGCATGGCTGGCCGGCCGGATGGTGGGGGAGGGCACCGCGCTGCGGGCCATCGTTCCCGCCGGCGGTGCGCACCACGGGCTGCCCCACAAGATGAATGGCTTCGGTGTGTACAACGACACCGCCGTCGCGGTCCTCGCCCTGAGGGCCTGGGGAATCCGGCGCATCGCCTACGTGGACCTGGACGTCCATCACGGCGACGGCACCCAGGGATTCTTCTGGGACGACCGCGACGTGCTCACCGTCTCGGTGCACGAGAGCGGCCGCTACCTCTTCCCGAACAGCGGCTTCGCAGATGAGATCGGAGGCACCGGAGCAGAGGGCAGCGCGACCAACCTCGCGCTGCCGCCCGAGGCGGGTGACGCCGCCTACCGCCGCGCAATGGCCGAGGTCGTGGAGCCCGCGGTGCGGGCGTTCGCCCCCGAGGTACTGGTGTCGCAGTGCGGGGTGGACCACCACCACGCCGACCCGCTCTCGCATCTGCGCACCACCATGCCGCTCTACCCCGATCTCTGGCAGTCACTTGCCGGCCTGGCGGACTCCTGCTGCGGGGGCCGCTGGGTGGCCCTGGCCGGTGGCGGGTACGACCCGTGCAACGCCCCGCCGCGGGCGTGGGCCATGCTCATGGCCACCATGGCCCGGGTGGGCGTGCCACAGCACCTGCCCGCGGAATGGGGGGTCGTCGCGCGCGCCGCCGCCTGCACCTCACCCGCCAGCGGGTGGCTCTCGGAGGATGCCCCGCCCGATCTCTCGGGCACGGAAGCCGCGGCGCCCGCGGTGGACGAGGCCATCGCGGCCACCCGGGCAGCGTCGCCGCTCCTCGGCTGATTCCATCTGGCGAGAGGAAATCGGGGTGCCGTGGGCGAATCCGCCCCCGTG
This sequence comes from Thermoleophilia bacterium, assembly GCA_017853415.1. GTDB lineage: Bacteria > Actinomycetota > Thermoleophilia > Miltoncostaeales > Miltoncostaeaceae > SYFI01. The sequence continues at coordinate 1,696 of JAFMJQ010000019.1, forward strand.
GACCATCATCCGCCCAAGGGCATCGAGCGCGAGCGACAGCTGATCCTTCGCGGCAGCATCAAGCCGGGCTACGACGTCTTCATCCTCGTCGTCACGGCGCTGTCGATCATCAACTGGATCCTGCTGATCCTCCCGCTGCACGATCCGCACGACATCCGCGGCCTGCTGCTGTTCATGGAGCCGATATTCACGGTGATCCTGCTCGCCGACTTCTCCTATCGGCTCAAGCTCGCCGGCAAGGGCAACCGGTGGCACTACATGAACCGCGAGGGCGGCTGGCTGGACTTCCTCGGCAGCCTGCCCTACGGGCGGGCCCTCCGGCTCTTCCGCCTGGTGCGCGTGCTGCAGGCATTCGCGGCCTATGGCTGGAAGGCCACGATCAAGTGGTTCGTTGCCAATCGCGCGCAGGGCACCTTCTTCCTGGTGCTTGCGTTCCTCATCGTGGTGCTCGAGGGCGGCGGGCTCCTCGTCCTGTGGTTCGAGGCCGGGGCCCCCGGCGCCAACATCGAGACCGGCGGAGAGGCCCTGTGGTGGGGCGTGGTCACCATCACCACGGTGGGCTACGGCGACTACTACCCGGTCACCGGCGGCGGTGAGGTGGTGGCCACCATCATGATCTTCTCGGGCGTCGCCCTGATCTCGATCTTCACGGCCTGGGTCGCGTCGACGTTCCTGTCGCCCTCGGGCTCCGCCGGCACGGCGCCCTCGGGCTCCACCGCTGCCACGCCATCCAGCGCAGCTTCCGCGCCCGCACAGTCCGCCGCCGCGCAGGGCGGTGGGGGGGAGGCCGGCGCTGGTGCCGACGCGGACGACCCGGCCGCGATCATCGACGACCTCCGCGCGCGCCTCGACCAGCTCGAGGCGTTGGTGGGGAAGAGCGGCTCGTCGAACTAGTCGGTCACCGGGGGCCTACCCGCTGCGCCGCCGGTACTGCCGCGTGGCGAGCGGGATCATCACCGCGGTGATGCCGATCATCCAGGCGAGGGTGAGCCACACGTAGTTGCCCACCGGCTGGTCGAGGAACAGCGCCCGCACCGCGTTCACCACGATCGTGAACGGCTGGTTCTCGGCGAAGGCCTGAAGCCATCCCGGCATGGTGTCGGTGGGCACGAACGCAGAGCTCGCGAAGGTGAGCGGGAAGAGCCAGATGAAGCCGGCCGACTGCACGGCCTCCACGGTCTTCATGCTGAGGGCGATGACCACGCCGATCCACGAGAAGGCGAACGAGGTGAGCAGCAGCAGCAGGAAAGCCAGCACCTGGGCGCCGATCGATCCCTCGGGCCGGAAACCCACCAGCAGGCCCACGATGTACATGACCATCACCACCGCGAAGTTGCGCACGAGGTCGGACACCGTGCGCCCCACGAGCACCGCCGAACGCGCCATGGGAAGCGAACGGAAGCGGTCGATGATCCCCCGACGAAGGTCCTCGGCCAGGCCGATGCCGCTGGCCACCGCTCCGAAGGCGACGGTCTGCGCGAAGATGCCCGGCATCAGGTAGTTGACGTAGCTCTCACCGGGCGTCGCGATGGCGCCGCCGAAGACGTACCGGAACAGCAGCACGAACATCACCGGCTGGATGAGCGCGAAGATCAGCACCTCGGGGATGCGTGGCAGCTGCACCAACTGCCGCCAGACGATGATCCCCGAGTCGCGAAGGGCCTTTCCGGGCGCGGTCATGACCTGGGCCTCGGTCCGCCCGGACGGGGTCGATCGGGCACGGCCCCTTCGCCGGCATCCGGGCCGGCTCCGGTTGCGCCACCGTCGCCGTGCTCCTCGGGATCACCGGTCCCCTCGTCCACCGGGCGCCCGGTGATGGCCAGGAACACCTCGTCGAGAGTGGGGCGGTGCAGCCCGACGTCCTCGGTGGTGATCCCCGCCTGCGCGATTGCCGCCGCCACGGCCGAGAGGGCCAAGGCCCCATCACCCACCGCCGCCCGCACGCGGCGGCGCTCGACATCGACGAACACCTCGTCGGTGGCGTGCCGCGCAACGATCGCCCGCACCGCCTCGAGATCGACCGGGTCGACCACCGCAACCTCCAGGCCCTCGCCGCCCACGCGGGCCTTGAGCTCGGCAGGGGTCCCCTCGGCGATCACCCTGCCGCGGTCGATCACCGCGAGGCGCTGGGCGAGGCGGTCGGCCTCCTCGAGGTACTGCGTGGTGAGCAGCACCGTGGTGCCGTCGTTCACCAGGCCCTGGATCACCCCCCACATGGTGAGGCGACTGCGGGGGTCGAGGCCGGTGGTCGGCTCGTCGAGGAACAGCACCGGGGGGCGGGACGCCAGGCTCGCGGCCAGGTCGAGCCGCCGGCGCATGCCCCCGGAGTACCCCTTCGAGGGTCGGTCGGCCGCATCCACCAGGTCGAACTGCTCGAGCAGGGTGGCGGCGCGGCTCTTGGCGTCGGCCTTGCGCAGGCCGGAGAGGCGCCCGAACATCACGAGGTTCTCGCGCCCCGTGAGGTACTCGTCCACGGCGGCGTACTGCCCCGCGAGCCCGATGTGCGTGCGCACCGCGGCTGCGGATCGCACCACGTCGAGGCCGTCCACCGTGGCCGTGCCCTCGTCGGGACGGATCAACGTGGCGAGCACGCGCACCACGGTGCTCTTGCCCGCGCCATTCGGCCCCAGCAGGCCATAGACCATCCCCCGGGGCACGCGCAGGTCCACCCCGTCGAGCGCCAGGGTCTTGCCGAATGCCTTCCTGAGACCCTGCGCCTCGATGGCAAGGGGGGTAGGGGACGTGGCGGCCATTCAGGCGGACCCTACCGTTCACCGCCGATCTGACGCCCATGCGTCCTACATTCCCCGCGGCATGGATGATTTCGACGAACTGGACCTCGACGCCGCTCTTCTCGAGGACGCTCGCCAGACCCTCGCCCTCGCGCTCTGGTGCTCGGCGGCGAAGCTCGCCCGCACCTCCGCCATCGAGGACGCCCTTGGCCTCGCATGCCTGGGCGATGGCACCGAGATGCTCGGTGCACCCGGTGAGCCCGGGCTCGCCTGGCCGCCCGCGATCGCCGAGGGGGCCCTGCGTGAGGCCGCGCGGCGGGTGATCGAGGAGGCGTCGCTCCACACCGAGGACCAGCCTCCGGAGCGCGCCGAGTGGTGGGACGACCAGTCCGCCCGCGCCGAGCGGATCCTCTCGGCGATGTCGGCGAGGCCACTGCCCTAGAGGCCCTCGCGGTGCCCGCGCCATGCGGGACCGCGCCATCAGTCGAGGGCGTCGGGTCCCATCCGTTCGCGCCCATGGGGTACCGAGAGGTCCGGCCCATCAGACACCGGGACGATTCCGGCCGGGTTCAGGAATGGATGGGTGCAGTAGTAATGGGCCTTGATCTGGTCCATCGCGATGGTGTCCATGACGCCGGGCACCTGGGCCACGTCGCGCACGAATCCCAACAGGGCCGGGGAGTCCGCGATAAGCCGGGCATTGCACTTGAAGTGGGTGTGGTAGACCGGGTCGAACCGTACGAGCGTGGTGAACAGGCGGATGTCCGCCTCGGTGAACCGGTTGCCCGCGAGCCAGCGATCGGACTGCAGGACGCCCTCCACCTCGGCGAGTCCGCGGGCGAGGTCGGACGCCGCTTCGTCGTAGGCCTCCTGTGTTGAGGCGAAGCCGGCCCTGTAGACGGCGTTGTTGACGTCGCGATACACGGCCGCGTTCACCACGTCGATGTCCCCCGCCAGGTCGGGGGGGCGCAGCACCGGGCGCGGGTTGGCGAGATCGCCGAACGCGGAATCGAGGATGCGCAGGATGTCCTCCGACTCGTTGTTCACGATGCTCTTCGTGGAGGAATCCCACAGCACGGGCACGGTCACGCGCCCCCGCCAGGAGGAATCCGTCGCGGCATAGGCCTCGGCGAGGAACTCGAAGCCGTTGAGCGGGTCGGCCGACCATCCGGGGCCGTCCCGGAACGCCCAGCCCTGCTCGTCGCGGATGGGATCGACCACCGTCATGCCCACCGCGCGGGTGAGGCCCTTGAGTTGCCGGGCGATCACTGTGCGGTGCGCCCACGGGCATGCGAGCGACACATACAGGTGATAGCGACCGGCCTGCGGGGGATGGTCGGTGCCGTCGGCGATGGTGTCCCGGAACGCCGACCCCTGCCGCACGAAGCGACCGGATGCATCGGTCTCGGCCGGAAACTGCGGCGGGGCGCTCACGCGCCCCGCCCGGTGATGAGTTGCGTATGTGCCGCCGGTCTAGGCGGCGAGCATTCCGCTGGCACGCTGCTGCTGCACCTTCTCGAGGTAGCGGTGCGACGGGCAGTAGTCCGAGCCCGTCACGGGCACGCGCTGGCAGGCCTTGCCCTTGCGGTTGGTCGCGCGGCACCGGAGGAGGTCGGCCGAACCACGCTCGGCGATCTCCTCGTCCAGGAACTCGAGAGCCGCCTTCATGTTGATGTCGATGATGTCGTACACCATGAGCTGGCGTGAGACGGGGAAGAGAGCCCGGACGTCCGAGAACAGGGACGCGGCGGGCCGGGCGAAGCGGCGATGATCGCGGGCGAGGCGCTCGATGGTGCGCTCGCAGGCCGACAACAGGAGGCGCTGGCCCAGCTCGGGCCTCAACTGGTTCTGCAGGAGGTAGGGCTGGAGATCACGGTAAATCGCACGTGAGAAGCGGTACATGGCGCTGTCCTCGGTGGGTGTCGTTATCGCTTTGTGAGAGGTATCCAACCTGTCTGTCCAAGTTCTGTCAAGGTTTCGTCGTCAAGGAAATTGCCGCTCAGAGCGCACAAACGGCAGCGGTTCGTCGGTGATACGGCACGTTCGTGCGCTAAGCGGCGTCGGGAGCGGCGGGCTTCGCCGCAGCGTCGGCTGCCTCGGCCTCCGCCCGCAGGCGCGCCTCGGCGACCTCGAGGGGTTCGGGCCCGCACATGCGGCAGTACCGCCGTCCGGTGACACCGTCCACGCGAACCTGCGGGCAGGTGTCGGGGTCGTCCCAGAGGCACGACAGGGCGCTCATCACCATGCGGCGATTGTGTCAGAGGCGGGAGCGCTGCGCCGGGATGGGACAATGCTGATATGGCCGATTCGCAGGGCAAGGTGAGGATCGACAAGTGGCTGTGGGCGGCGCGCTTCTACAAGACCCGCGCGCTGGCGTCAGAGGCCGTCCAGGGCGGCCGCGTGCACGTGAACGGCAACCGCGTGAAGCCCGCCCGCGATGTGCGCGAGGGTGACGAGGTCCAGGTGACACGGCCCGGGGCGTCTCCCACGACCGTCATCGTCAGGGGAATCTCCGATCGACGGGGCCCCGCGTCCGAGGCCCAGGCGCTCTACGAGGAGACGCCCGAGAGCATCGAGGCCCGCGAGCGTGATCGGCTCATGCGACGGATGGCTCCGCCGCCGCCCGGCGCGGAACTCGGTGCCAGGCCCACAAAGCGTGACCGCCGCCGCTTCGACGACGCCCGCAGGCGTTCGCGCGGCTGACCCGGGCTAGCGCCCCGCGCCGTGCAGGTAGGTGATGTCGCGATCGGGCGGATTGATCTCGGCCTGCCGGCGATCCTCAATGAGCTGCGCCCACGGTTCGTGGATGACCGGCCAGCGATCCAGCACCTGCTCGTTGCGCATGAACCACAGCAACTCGGGCCTGGTGCGATCGCGCGCAGTGTGGAAGCCGGCATCCTCCGCCATGGAGGAACGATGCCCGTCGGCCGCCCATGTTTTAAGGGGGTTCGGTTCCCCCACTCGCCGGAAATCATTGTTATGTGCACACCATCTTGCGCCACCATGGCAGGCCACCCCCCGCCTGATGCCGTCCGGAGCGGGCTGCGCCCCGGCCCGCTAGCTCACCGGGACGGTCGCGAGGAACGACCGGTCGAGCGTGAACCCGCCGGCCTCCTCGAGGGCCCGGATGCGGTCGTCCAGGCGCGGGTGCGTCTGGAACAGCCCGCCGAGCGAGCCCGTGAGCCCGCGGCCCTTCACCAGCGGCGACTCGATGTACAGGTGCGCGGTTGCGCGCCCCACGTGCGACACCTGCCGGGTGTCGACCTCGAGCACGGCGAGCGCACGCGCCATGCCCTCGGGATCCCCCGTGATCTCCGCGGCCGTGGCGTCGGCCAGGTACTCGCGGCGGCGCGACAGCGCCATCTGGATCATCGCGGCGCCGATCGGGGCGAGGATGAGCGCGACGATGACGCCAACGAGGGCCAGCGGGTTGTTGCTGTTGTTCCTCCCTCCCCCGAAGATGAACACCCGCAGGAGGATGTCGGAGAGGATCAGCAGCATCCCGGCGAGCACCGACGCCAGGGCCATGAGGCGCACGTCGCGGTTGCGCACATGGGCGATCTCATGGGCCATCACCGCCCGCAGTTCCCGGGGGCCCATCACGTCGAGAAGCCCCGTGGTGGCGGCCACGTAGGCGTGCTTGGGGTCACGCCCCGCGGCGAATGCATTGGGGGCCGGGTCCTCGATGATGTACACGGCCGGCGTCACCGGCAGGCCCGCCCCCACCGCCGCGGCCTCGACCGCCTGCCACAGCTCGGGGTGCTGGTCCCTGGTGATGGGATGCGCGCCCGCGAGCGACGCCACCACCTTCGCTGCGGCGAACCACATGAAGAGCCCGTAGGCGATCAGCGCGATGCCCACCACCGACAGCACGCCGATGTCGACGAAGGGATACACCGCGAGGAGGATCACCGCGATGAGCGCGATGAACAGCGCGAGCAGCAGCAGGGTCCTCCACCGGTTCGACCGGATCTGCTGCTGGAGCGTCACCTACTTCTCGAACGAAACCTGCGGCGCCGCACGCACGGCCTCGTCCTCCTCCTCGAAGAACTCCGCCTCGGAGAAGTCACCGAACTTCGCGACGACGTTGGTCGGCACGGTGTTCTGCGTGGCGTTGTACTGCGCCACGGTGCTGTTGTAGTACCGGCGCGCGGCCGCGAGCATCTCCTCCACGTTCGCGAGCTCGGTCTGCAGCTGCAGGAAGTTCGCGGACGCCTTGAGGTCGGGGTAGTTCTCGGCCACGGCGAAGAGGCCGCCAAGCGCCTGGCCGAGGAGCGTGTTGGCTGCCCCGGTCTCGGCGACGCCCTTGGCGTCCATCGCCTGGGTGCGCGCCTCGGTCACCTTCTGGAAGACGCCGCGCTCGTGCTCGGCGTACCCCTTCACGGTCTCCACGAGGTTGGGGATCAGGTCATACCGGCGCCGCAGCTGCACGTCGATGTTGGCCCAGCCCTGCTGCACCTCCACGCGAAGGCGCACCAGGCGGTTGTACAGCGCGACGAGCCAGATGATCACGAGGATCACCACGACCACGATGATGAGGATCAGCCACCAGGACATGGCGGCATCCTTTCATGCCAGCGCGCCCCGCGTGGGCGAACGGGTCACGCCGGGACGGCGCGGCCTCCCTCGGGGTCGCCCGTGGCGCAGAGGTCGCGCAGGGCATCGGCGATCTCGTTCACGCGGCGGCCCGCGGGGTCGTATGTGGCGACGCCCTGCACCTCGCGCACGATGCGGCTCTCGAGGACCGTCGAGATGACCAGTGCCCCGTCGGCCTCGGCCATGTCGTGCACCGTGCGATCGCGCACGTGAAGCGGCGTCACCTCGGCGATGAGCCTGCGCGTGATGGAGTCGAGGATTCCGGTGTCGAGCGACGGAGCGACCAGGTCATCCCCCTCCAGCCACACGAAGCTCGCGACCGGGCACTCGAGGATCCCATCGCCGTCGGCGTCGATGAGCAGGGCGGTGTCCGCCCCGGCCTCCGTCGCCAGGCGCGCGGCCTGCATGTTCGCGGCATAGCTGAGGGTCTTCGATGCGATGAGCAGGGGCGTCACGCGGTGCGCCACCGGCAGCACCGACCAGCCCTCGGGCGCCTCCGGGAAGAGCACCTCCTCGCGCAGCACGCGGTGGCCGCTGCGCGTGAGCATCACGCGCAGCCCGCACTCGGGAGCCGACGTCACGGCCGAGAAACGCTCGATCTCGTCCCGGATGAGATCTCGCTCGAACGGCAGGCGCACCATGTCGGCGGAGCGCTCCATGCGGTCGAGGTGGGCCTCGAGGGTCCGGGCGCGATGCCCGTACAGCCGGAGTCCCTCGAACACGCCGTCCCCGCGCACCAGGCCATCGTCGAGCGGGACGCGGGGAACCTCCCCCGCCCCCATCAGCACGCCATCCACCATCACTCGCGGTTCGCTCATGCGGGGATTTTTGCGCAATTCGTGGAAATCCGCGTTGCCGGAGGTGCCGCCCGGGCGCAAGCAGCGAGGAGCGGCGGCGCGCACGGCCAAGGAACCACCGTGACCGTGCCCTCCAGAGCCTCCGCTAGGGTGACCCTCCGGATGCCCCTGAAGCCTCTCCACACGCTGGCCGCGGTCGCATGCCTGGGCCTCGCGATCACGGCCATGCCGGCGACCGCGCAGCAGGTTCCCGTGCCGAGCGGGCCCGCGGTATCGCAGCCGCCGGCGTCGGCCCAGCCCCCCGCACCCACCGGGGCACCGGTCGCATCCCCGGCGCCCGTGCCGCCCACTCCGCAGCCGGTGTCCCAGCCATCGGCGCCGGACACGCCCCAGGCGTCGTCCGCGGTGGCATCCCTTCGCCCCGGCGCTCGCGGGGCGTCAGTCGCCGGGCTGCAGCGCGCACTCAGGAAGCGCGGCATCCGCGTCAAGGTCAGCGGCACCTACGACGCCCGCACCCGGGCCGGCGTGCGGCAGCTGCAGCGCAGGATAGGCCGCAAGGCCACGGGCATCGCCGACGCCGCGCTGCTCAAGCGGCTCGGGGTCACGGTGCGCGGCATCGCCGCCGCGCCGGGATCCGCACCCGGGCGTCTGGCCGACGGGTCATTCGAGGAGTACCCCGTCCCCGAGCCCAACGACGCCACGCCATCCGCCGCCGGCTTCATCTGGCCCGCCAATGGCGTGGTGAGCTCGCCGTTCGGCCCCCGCTGGGGTCGCATGCACGAGGGCCTCGACATCGCCGCCCCGGCCGGCCGGCCGATCCGCGCCGCGAAGGCGGGCACCGTGCTGAGCGCGGGACCCGAGGGCGCCTACGGCAACCTGGTGGTCATCGACCACGGCAACGGCGAGACCACCCGATACGGGCACATGCGCGCGTTCGCGGTGACGAAGGGGGAGGTGGTGCCGATCGGCCACGTCATCGGCGAGGTCGGCACGACGGGGCGGTCGACGGGCAACCACCTGCACTTCGAGATCCGCATCAACGGGGTCGCCATGGACCCCCGCCCCTACCTCTAGCCGCGGGCCCTACGTCGCGGCGTCGGCCCTGAGCGGGTCGGTTGTGGCAATGGGAAGCACGATTCCGAGCGACACCCAGTCGCCGCGCACCCCACCGGTGCGGAAGTCCGACAGCGCAGCCGCGCGCGACTCGTCATCCGGGTACATCATCACCATTGCCGTGGGCCTGCGCTCGAGGCCCGCGGCCAGCTCGTCGGGGAGCCCGAGCACCACCTCGAGCTGAACCTCCACCGGGGTCGTGAGCGAGGCCACGGCGACCACGTCATCCCCCCGGCGCTCCACCCGCGCCGTGCCCCGGGGTCCGTCGGTGTCCTCCCAGAGGGGTTCGAGCCCGGGGTGGGCGTCCCTGGCGACTCCCCCATGCACCAGGGCCGGTGACTCGGGGCGCTGCATCAGGATGATGTCCGGGGTCTCCAGGGACAGGCGGATGGGTTCGCTCATGCCGCCACTGTAGACGGGGGCCCCCGGCGCGCGCGCGCAATCGCCGCGCCCCTCGGTCTAACGTGCCCGCATGGAGCCCCAGCCGTTCGACCGCGAGGCCATCGAGGGCCTGCTCGGCCACCCGATCGACGTGATTCTCCCCCCCACGCCGGAGTGCCGCGCGCAGGTGGCGATCTCGCGCACGGGTGAGCCGCCCCGCGTGCGTGCGGCATGGGTGTCCCCCGAGGGCGATGTGGTGGCGAGGCTGGGCTGCCCACCGGGCGTGCCCAGCCCGGTGCGGCCGCTCGTCGCCAGCGTCTGCGACGTGTCCGCCGAGGGGGTCACCGACCGCCTGCTGCTGGGGCGAGCCGCCACGGGGATCATCGCGGTGCGTGCCGGGCTGCCCGACCACGAGGGCATCGACATCCCCGTTCATGCCGAGGGAATCGTGGCGGGTCGCATGCCCCCCGGCCCCACCCCCATCGCCCTCGATGCCATCGCGCCGGACGGCGAATCGGTCGGGCGCCTCATGCACTCCGGCGTCACCGAGATGGCGCTGGTGGCCGGCCGCATCGAGGGGCGACTCGGCGCCACCCACGGCATGGCGGCCGGGTTCGGCGCCGGCGACACGGTCGCGGGCCTCGAGGTCGCGGAACTCGAGGCCGGCTATCGCGCGCTCCTTCCCAGGTGGCTCCCGCAGGGGTTCGCCATGAGCACGGTGCGGGTGGAACCCGAGGCCGCCTACCCGTTCGCCCCCCCGTCCATCGCCGTCGCATGGACCCCCGACGACGGCGACGCACGGGTGCTGCTGCGTCAGTGCCCCGGCCCGCTGGCATCACCTGAGGTGCCCGATGGACGAGGTCGCGCCGTGCAGGTGGGCGACACCACGGGCGTCATGCGCGCCCGCGGCATGGCCTTCCTGGTCTGGGAGCGGGGCGATCGCGCGTTCGGCCTGCAGGTGCGCGGCACCGGCGACCCCGAGTCGGACTCCCTGCGCATCGCCGAATCGATCCCGGCGGAACCCGACGCGATGCCTTAGCCTGCAGTCATGGCCGAGTCATATGCCCACATCGCATGCTGCCTCGACGGATCCCCCGCGGGCGACGCCGCGCTGGCCGCCGCCATCAGGGCGCGGTCCCTCGGCGACGGAGCGCTCACGCTGGTGCATGTGATGGAACCGGGCATCACGGCCTACAGCGGCTACTCGTCCGACGAGATCAACGAGGACATGCGCGACGCCCGGGAGTGGATGGAGCAGATGGTGGCCATGGCGCCGGGGTCCGAGGGGATCCTGCTCGAGGGCCACCCCGCCACCGCCACCACCGAGTGGGCGCGCGGGGCGGGCGTCGACCTGCTGGTCGCCGTGCGCCACCGCGGCGCCGTGGAGCACCTGCTGCTGGGCAGCTTCGCCCAGCACATGGCCTACAACGCGCCCTGCACGGTGATGCTCGTGCATCCACCTGGCGGCACCGGGTAGGAGCGGGGCCCCCGGCGGCGAAGGACACCCCCGGAACCACTAACCGGAGGGACCATGCCCGTCCACGCACTCCCCGCCCCTGTGCGGGTCCACATGCTCAGCCCGCTCACCTTCAATGACGCCCAGGAGATCGGCGATCACGTGAAGGCGGGATCCCCCGTGTTCCTCGACCTGCGCTCGGTCGACCGCGAACTGGAGGAGCGGCTTCGTGACTTCTGCGGCGGCCTCGCCGCCGCCCTCGAGGGATCGGTGAATGACGTGGCGCAGGGGATCGTGTTCGTCGCGCCCCACGGCGTGAGCGTCTCGCGCGGAGAGGTGCAGTCACACGCACCATCCGCCCACCGCGACTCCTACTATGACGCAATGGATGCCGACGTCACGCCGCTCTTCAGGAGCATGTCCGCCTGACCGCGCCCCTGCAGCCGCTCGTCATCCTCTATGACGGCGATTGCAGGTTCTGCCGTGCCTTTGCCCATATCGCCCGGCGGGCCGCCCGCCCGCCGGGCGTGAGGCTCCTCCCCTTCGACGATCCGCGTGCCGTGCGGATCCTCTCGGTGGTGCCGGAGGCCGCGCGGCACTCGTCGGTTCATGCCGCCGACGCCCGCGGGCTCACGTCGGCGACGGAGGCATTCCGCCTCATCCTCACCCGATTGCGGGGTGGCGAGGTGCTGCTCGCCACCGGCCTGTACCGCGTGTACCCCTGGGTGGCACGCAACCGCAGCATCGTCGGGCGGTTCGTGCCCGACCTGCCGCGGCCGCCAATCGCCTGAGCGCTGGCTCCCCGGCTAGGCCTCGCCACCGGCAGGGTGGCGGCGCACCACGTAGTCCTCGACGAACAGCAGGCTCTCCCCCGCCCTGCGCACCACCTGCAGCAGTTCGGTCATGGTGGCGACCTCCTCCACCTGCTCGGTCACGTACCACTGCAGGAAGGCCTCGGTGGCGGGGTCGCGGTGCTCGCGCGCCAGGTGCACGAGCTCGTCGATCCAGCGCGTCACCTGCTCCTCCTGCGCCAGTGCCGCGGCCACCAGTGCCTCAACCGACTCGAACGACGCCACCGGGGCGTCCTGCCCGGGAATCGCCACGGGGCCGCCGGTGTCGAGCACGTACCGGAAGATCTTCATGGCGTGACCGTGCTCCTCGGCCGCCTGGCGCCCGAAGAACCCCGACAGCTCGGGGAGCCCTTCGTCCTCGAGCCACGCGGACATCGCGAGGTACTGGAAGTGGGCCGCGAACTCGCGGCCCATCTGGGTGCACAGGGCCATGCGAACGGCGTCGTCGGGCGTCATCGGCTGGTCTTCCTCCGGGTCGTGATGGACGTCAGTCTATGGCTCATGTGGATGGGTCGCGCCCCTCGGCCCGCAGGCGCTTGGCACGCTCGGCCCGCGTGGCCCCCACGATGATCGCCGTGAGCGGCACCGCCCAGAACACGCCGTAGAGGAACCCCCGGCCGAGCGGCTGGTTGAGCAGCAGTATGTGCCCCACCCACAGCACGAGCATCGAGATCACGAACGCCAGCGCGATCTGCACGCCGACGTGCAGTTCCTCCCACCTCACGAGCGCAGACGGACGGTCGTTCACCGGCGGGAGGATACGCCCCGGGCTACCGTGCGATGCATGAACCGGGAACAGGCGTGGCAGGCGGCGACGGCGTGGATGGGCACGCTTGCCGACCTCGACGGTGCGGCCGCCGTGCTCGAGTGGGACCGCGAGACGATCATGCCGCCGGGGGCGGCGGATGCACGCGGTGCGCAGTTGGCCACCCTGGCCGGGCTCAGGCACCGCCACCTGCTCGATGAAGGCGTGGAGGAGGCGCTCGCGGTGATCGCGGAATCCGACGACCCGTGGCAGGTCGCGAGCGCGCGCATCGCCGCCCGCGATCGCGATCGTGCCCGGCGGGTGCCCGAATCGCTCGTGCGGGCACTCACCGAGCAGTCGTCGCGCACGGTCGCCGTGTGGACCGAGGCGCGGGGGCGGGGCGATGTGGCCGCCTGGCTGGCCGAACTCGAGCCCCTGGTCGCGCTCACCCGCGAGCAGGCGGCGGCGCTTGCGGACGGCGGCGACCCCTACGACGCACTGATCGACCTCTACGAGCCCGGAACCACCTACGCCATGCTGGAGCCGGTGCTGTCGGACCTCGCCCAGCGCGTGCGCCCGCTGGTGGACGCCCTCGCGGGCGCGGGCGGACCACCGCTTCCCAACGGCCCGTGGGATGACGCCACCCAGATGGCCCTCGCGGCCGACATCGCGCGCGACATCGGTTTCGACGAGCGCAGGGGGCTCGTGGGCCGCACCGCGCACCCGGTCACCATGGGCCTCGGCCCCGGCGACACCCGGCTGTCCACGCGTGTGGATACGGCCGACCCGTTGTCGTCGATCATGGCCCTCCTGCACGAGGGCGGCCATGCGCTGTACGACCAGGGCATCCCGGATGATCGCCGCCGCACGCTCGCAGGCGACGCGCCGTCGCTCGGCGCGCACGAGAGCCAGTCCCGCTTCTGGGAGAACCACGTGGGCCGAAGCGCGGCGTTCTGGGAGCGCCTCGCGCCGTCGGTGGCCGCCGCGTTCCCCGATGCCGCCGCGGGCCTCACGCCGGCCGACTACCTGCGGGCCCTCAATCGCGTGGAACGGCAGCCGATCCGCGTGGAGAGCGATGAGGTCACCTACGACCTGCACATCGTGCTGAGGACGCGCCTGGAGCGCCAGATCATCACCGGCGGCATGGAGCCCGCCGACCTCCCCGCGGCCTTCGACGAGGGGCTCGCGGAACTGCTGGGAATCACCCCCGCCACGCCGGCGGAGGGTGCCATGCAGGACATCCACTGGGCGGCGGGAATCTTCGGCTACTTCCCCACCTACACCCTGGGCAACCTCTACGCCGCCCAGCTCGCCGACGCCGCCGAGGCCACGGTGGGGCCGATCGCGGAGGTGCTGGCGTCAGACGGCACGGCCCCGCTGCTGGCGTTTCTTCGCGATCGCGTTCACCGCCATGGGCGCACCATGGAGACGCCCGAGCTCATGCGGCAGGCCACGGGCGAGGACCTCACGGCCGGCCCGTTCGTCGCCCACCTCGAGAGGACCTACTCCACGGCCTCGGTGTCGTAGCTCACGAGCGACATGACGTCGTAGCCCGCCAACCGCTCGCGCCCCGGCAGGAACGTCAGCTCCACCACGAACGCGATTCCCACCACCTCGGCACCGAGTTCCTCCACCAACTGGCACTTGGCCGCGGCCGTGCCCCCGGTGGCCAGCAGGTCGTCGTGCACCAGCACCCTCTGCCCGGGCCGGATGGCGTCGCGGTGCAGCTCGAGGACGTCGGTGCCGTACTCGAGGTCGTATTCCCTGGTGATGACCTCGAAGGGCAGCTTTCCGGGCTTGCGCGCGCAGGCGAACCCTGCGTCCAGCGCGCGGGCGATGGCCCCGCCCAGGATGAAGCCCCGCGCCTCCGCGCCCAGCACCACGTCCACCCCGCGCGGGCGCGCCCAGTCGGCCACGCCGTCCACGCACGCCGCCAGGCCCCGCGGATCCTCGAACAGCGGCATGAGGTCGTAGAAGAGGATCCCCGGCTTCGGGTGATGGGGAATGCGGCGGATCGCGCCGTCGATGTCGTAGCTCACAGGACCTCGGTCACGGGTTGGGTATCGACGAGACGACGCGCCGGAGCTCCTGCACCAGGATCAGGTCGCGCACGTGTGACGCCAGCGCCGCCAGCGATTCCAGCGACTCCTGGGCTTCCTGCCGGCGGTCGGGGTTGGGCGAGCGCAGCCCCGTGGAGAGCACCTGCTCGAGCAGGCCTGCCTCGCGCTCGGCGGCCATCTTGAGGGTGCGCAGATGCCGCGGCTCGAGCCCGTACGACCGCAGCTCCACGGCCGCCTTCACCACCTCGAGGTCGGTGTCATCGAGGTCATCCGTGCCGCTGATGAGCCCGTACTGGTGCAGGCTGCGCAGCAGTTCGAGGTCGGCGCCCGATACCGAGACGACCTCCGCCACGCCGTGGCGCTTGCCGTCGCGCGGGGCGGTGAGGTTCTCGCCCTTGAGTCGCCGTGACTGCTTGGCCGCCGCCACGGGACCGGTGCGCATGGAGTCGAGCTCCTCGCGGATCACCTTGAGCGGCAGGAACTCATCACGCTGCAGGCGCAGGATGGTGCGCAGTCGTTCGACGTCCTTGGGGCCGTACACCCGGTACCCGCCCGTGGTGCGCCGTGGCGTCACCAGCTCGCGGTCCTCGAGGTAGCGGATCTTCGAGATCGACAGGTCCGGGAACTCCGGGCGAAGGGCGTCGCACACCGCGCCGATGGTCATCCCCGCCGCGTGGTCGCCGTCGTCCGGCCCGAGCAGCTCGGTCTGGACGCCCGTGCTCATCACGCGATGAAGACCAGCCGGAACTTGCCCACCTGCACCTCGTCGCCGTCGGCCAGGATCTCCGGGCCGTCGAGCACGCGCCTGTTCACGTAGGTGCCGTTGGTGCTGCCGTCATCCACCAGCACGAACCCGGCGGGCTCCTCGCGAACCTCCGCATGCGCACGCGACACGGTGATGTCGTCGAGGAAGATGTCGCATTCCGGGGACCGCCCGATGGTGGTCACGGGGTTGGCCAGCGGGAAGAACTCGCCGGTGCGCCCGCCCTGCAGCCGCACCGCCAGCGCGGGGCCGAGGCGGGGCATTGCCCCCGGGGGCGTCGCCCCGAGCTCGACCGGGGCCTCGATCGGGCCCGTTGCCTGGGTCTGCGCGGCAAGATCGGGCAGGGGCCCGCCGCAGACGCCGCAGAAGCGGTCGCCATCGGGCCGCTGCGCCCCGCACGCGGGGCAGGTCACCACTGGATACTCCGATGTGAACTGCCTGCGGACATGGGGCTCCCGGATGAGGGCGGCCCACAATAGTCGCGCGGTGACAAACCCTCAAGTAATGGTTGAGGTTATCTCCCCCGCCCGCTGGGCGCGCACCCGGCCCACGGCGATCGCCACGTAGTTGAGGAAGGTGAGCACCGACAGGCCCACCGCGCACCAGAACACGGTGTCCACCCAGGTGGCCGAGATGGCAAGGCCCACCGCCACGCATCCCATGTTGAAGCCCGATGAGACCTTCCCGGCGAAGTCGATCTCCATGAGGATCCCCCGTCGGGCGAGCCAGGCGAAGCCCGCGATCGAGGCGATGTCGCGCACGAGGATGATCGCCGGGGCCGGCCACGGGAAGCGCGCGAGGAGGAGAAGCCCCACGAGTCCCACGACCATCAGCAGGCGGTCGGCCAGGGGGTCGAGGATGCGCCCCAGCGGGGTGCGGGCATCGAGCAGCGCCGCCAGCCGGCCGTCGATGAGGTCGGTGATGGCGATCGCCCCGAAGAAGATCCCGAGCGGGAACGACGGACCGTCGGCCGTCGCGCACCACACCAGCAGCACGGGAAGGCACGCCAGGCGGGCGATGGTGATGGCGTTGGGGAGCCACCGCAGGCGGCGCTTGATGCCGGCGCTCATGCCTGCTCCGAATAGTCGGGGCGAGAGGATTTGAACCTCCGACCGCCCGGCCCCCAGCCGGGTGCGCTACCAGACTGCGCCACGCCCCGAAGCGCCGCGGACACTAGCACGGGGCCACGTGCCCTCAGCCCCCCGCGAGGCCGGCCCAGAGGGCACGGATGGCCGCGGGCGCGCCCTCGAGGGGGATCTCCGACTTCTCGCCCGTGCGGCGCACCATCACCTCGAGTTGCCCGTCGGGGAGCGTCCTCTTCCCCACCGTCAGGCGCACCGGGCACCCCAGCAGGTCGGCCTCCACGAACTTCTCACCCGGCCGCAGGTCGGGACGGTCATCGAGCAGCACCTCGAGGCCGATGTCCGACAGCTCGGCCCAGAGCATGTCGGCGTACGCGCCCTGTGGGCTATCGGCATCGCCGATCAGCACGATGTGCACGTCGAAGGGGGCAATGCCGGTGGGCCAGATGATGCCGTTGTCGTCGTGGCCCTGCTCGATCGCGGCCATCGCCACGCGTGCGGGCCCGATGCCATACGAGCCCATGACGATCAGCTGCTCCTGGCCGTTCTCGTCCAGGTAGGTCGCGCCGAGGGGATCGGAGTACTTGGTGCCCAGCTTGAAGATATTGCCGATCTCGATCACCGGCACGAGCTCGATGGGCCCCTGGCCGTCGACCGACTCCTCGCCCTCGAGCACCGTGCGGATGTCCGCGGTCTCGGCCTGGAAGTCGCGGCCCAGCTTCACGCCGCGCAGGTGGAAGCCGTCGCGGTTCGCGCCCGTCACGTAGTGCCCGGCCTCGAGCGCCGAGTCGGCCACGATGCGCACGTCCGCGCTCACGCCGATCGGCCCGAGCGAACCGGGGTCGGCACCGAACCACTCCCGGATCTCCTCGGGGTGGGCGGCGCGGTGCTCGCCGATGATGTGCGCGATCTTCTTCTCGTGCACCTGGTGCTCGCCGCGCACGATCGCGAGCACGGGGCCGGAGTCGGCCACGAGCACCACGCTCTTCGCCAGGGTGGCCGGATGCTGCCCGGTGAATTCGCTGAGGTCCTCGATCGACCCGATGCCGGGGGTCGCGAACTCCTCGGGAGCGCCCGGGTCGGCGCCGAAGTCGGGCTCACGCGCCACCGACACCGCGAGCTCCACGTTGGCGGCATACGACCCTGAGGCCGTGCGGGCGACGACGTCCTCGCCCGACGGGCTCGGGGCCATGTACTCGTGCGCGCCGCTCCCCCCCATCATGCCGACGTCGCTCTCCACCCGGTACCAGACCAGCCCGGAGCGGTCGAAGATGCGGGCGTAGGCCTCGGAGTGGGCCTCGTACGACTTCTCGAGGCCATCGGCGTCGGCGTCGAACGAGTAGGAGTCCTTCATCGTGAACTCGCGCACGCGCAGCATGCCGCTCTTCGGGCGTGGCTCATCGCGCAGCTTCGTCTGGATCTGGTACCAGCTCTGCGGCAGGTCGCGATACGAACGCAGCTCGCGGGCGGCGTGCCAGGTGACGATCTCCTCGTGGGTCATGCCGAGCACCATCTTGCGACCGCCGCGGTCCTCGAGCCGGAACTGCTCGGACAGCCCGTAGCGACCCGTGGCCTCCCAGATCTCGGCCGGGTGCATGACGGGCATCAGCAGCTCCTGCGCGCCGATGAAGTTCATCTCCTCGCGGATGATGGCCTCGACCCGCTGGATGACCCTGAGCCCCATGGGCGTGACCGTGTAGAGCCCCGCCGCCAGCTGCCGCACGAGGCCGGCGCGCACCGAGAGCCTGTGGCTCACGGCCTCGGCGTCCGCGGGGTCCTCGCGCACGGTCGGCCAGAAGCGGCCCGAGAGCTTCCAGGATCCCCGATAGGGGGATGCGGGCATGTGCCAGGCGCCGTCGCTCACGCGCGCGCCCCGGTGGGCGCGTAGCGCCTCTCCACGTATTCCTCGACCATGGCGATGAAGTCCTCCGCGAGCGTGGGCCCCTCGAGCGTGGCGACCTTCTCGCCGTCCACGTACACCGGGGCGCGGGGCTCCTCGCCCGTGCCCGGAAGGCTGATTCCGATGTCGGCCGCGCGGCTCTCGCCCGGGCCGTTGACGATGCACCCCATCACCGCGACGTGCAGGTCGACCGCCCCGGGGCGCTCGGTGCGCCACACCGCCATGCGCTCATCCAGGTGGGCCTGGATCGTCTGGGCGAGTTC
Source organism: Thermoleophilia bacterium (assembly GCA_017853415.1). Classification (GTDB taxonomy): domain Bacteria; phylum Actinomycetota; class Thermoleophilia; order Miltoncostaeales; family Miltoncostaeaceae; genus SYFI01. The sequence continues at coordinate 20,435 of JAFMJQ010000019.1, forward strand.
CTGGAACACCGACGACGTGGTGCGCCCGCAGCCGGGGCAGGCCGTGACCTCCGGGCGGAACGAGCGCAGCCCGAGGCTCTGGAGGATGTCCAGGCACGTGCGCACCTCGATGGTGCGGTCGCCGCCGGGCTCGGGGGTGAGGCTGGCGCGGATGGTGTCGCCGATGCCCTGCTCCAGCAGCACCGACAGCGCCGCGGTGGTGGCGATGATCCCCTTCGCGCCCATTCCGGCCTCGGTGAGCCCAAGGTGAAGCGGGTAGTCGCATCGGTCGGCGAGGGCGCGGTACACGGCCACCATGTCCGGCAGCCGGCTCACCTTGCACGAGATGATGATGCGGTCGTGCGGCAGCCCGATCTCCTCGGCGGCCGCGGCGGAGGTCAGCGCGCTCGTCACCATGGCCTCGCGCAGCACTTCGTCCGCCGAGAGCGGATCGGCCCGGCGCGCGTTCTCCTCCATCAGCGCGTCGAGCAGCTCGGGGTCGAGCGACCCGGCGTTCACGCCCACGCGCACGGGCTTTCCGTGCTCGATGGCCGCCTCGATCATCGTGGCGAAATTGCGGTCGTGGCGGGCGCCACGCCCGACGTTGCCGGGGTTGATGCGGAACTTGGCCAGGGCGTCGGCGGTCTCGGGGAACTCGCGCAGCAGCGTATGACCGTTGAAGTGGAAGTCGCCGACGATCGGCACCTCCACCCCATGGTCGTCGCGCAGGCGCTCGATGATCTCGGGCACCTTCGCGGCGGCCTCGCGGTTATTCACCGTGATGCGCACGATCTCCGATCCGGCCTCCGCGAGCTCGGCCACCTGCGCCGCCGTCGCGACGGCGTCCTTGGTGTCGGTGTTGGTCATCGACTGCACCACCACCGGGTTCCCGCCGCCCACGGGGACGTCGCCCACGCGGCAGACCGCGCTCATGCGTCGGGGCGTCTCCACGGGCGGGGAGTGTAGCGGTCCCCGCGCGGGCTACTGCAGCTGGAAGCCCTCGCCCGCCAGGCGGACGATGTCGTTCTGCAGCGCGAATATGAAGACGAACAGGATCACGGCCCACCCGACGATGGCCGAGCGCTCGTACACCTTGGTGCTGATGGGCGAACCCTTCAGCTTCTCGAGGATCGCGAAGAGGATGTGCCCGCCGTCCAACGGGAAGATGGGCAGCAGGTTGAAGATGGCCAGCACCAGGCTGATGATCCCGATGAACGAGATGATCGCCATCACGCCGTCATCGGCCACCTGGTTGTAGACGGCCCCGATCGCCACCACCGAGCCCACCTGTTCACGGGCCTCGTCGCTGGTGAACAGCCGCCCGATGCCCTTGGCGTTCTCCTCGATGAGGAACCATGTCTCCGTGCCCGCCGCGGTGATGCCGCCCACCAGGCCGCGGCCGTTGCGCTCGCCGGTATCCACGCGCGTGAACTGCACGCCCAGGCGCCCCACCTTCTGGCCGCCGAGGTCCACCGTGCCCGGCTTCACGCGGGCGGTCTTCACCGCGCCGTCCTGCACGTAGCGCACGGTCACGGGCTTCCCGGGGCTTGCCTGCAGCACGCCGATCGCCTTTGCGATTCCCTCCTCGCCGCCGGTGGCCACCCCGTTCACCGACAGCAGGCGATCACCGGGCCCGATGCCGATGGCGCTCGCCGCGCTGCCCGCGGTCACCTGCTCCACCACGTTGGTGGGCTGCACCATCGGACGGCCGATCCCGAAGAACACCGCGAAGCACAGGAACGCCACGACAAGGTTGACGAAGGGGCCCGCGAAGATCGTGGCCACCTTCTTCCAGGTCTTCGCCGAGTAGTAGGCCCGCGGCACGACCTCCGGCGGCAGATCCTCGTCGCGGGTCATCCCGGTGATCTTCACGTAGCCACCCAGCGGCAGCCAGCCGATGCCGTATTCGGTCTCGCCGCGCGTGAACTTGGCGATTGGCCGGCCGAAGAAGATCGAGAAGCGCTCCACGCGCATGCCGCACCACTTGGCCACCACCATGTGGCCCGCCTCGTGCACGAGCACGAGGAACATGAGGATCAGCACGAAGGCCACGATGTTCCAGCCGAGCATCACGCCACTCCCGCCAGGGTCGCCGCGGCCTCGCGTGCGGCGTGGTCAGCCGCCAGCACGGCATCGAGGGAGTCCGCGGGCCCGGACTCCACCGCCTGCAGGGCGTGATCCACCCCCCGGGGGATGTCCATGAACCCGATGCGGCCGTCGAGGAACGCCCCCACCGCCACCTCGTTGGCCGCGTTGAGGATCGCCGGCGCGGTACCTCCGGCCTCGCCGGCCTCGCGCGCAAGGCGCAGGCACGGGAACGCTTCGGTGTCGGGGTTCTCGAAGGTCAGCGCCATCCCCACGAGGTCCATCTGGGGGCGCTCGGGCGGGGGCTCGGGCCACCGCAGCGCGTGGCCGATGGGCACGCGCATGTCGGGCGGGCCCATGTGGGCCAGCACGCTGCCGTCGTCGAGGCGCACCATCGCGTGGATCATCGACTGCGGGTGCACCACCACCTCCACCTGTGGGTACGGGAGGTCGAAGAGGTGGTGGGCCTCGATCACCTCGAGGCCCTTGTTCATCAGCGTGGCCGAGTCGATGGTGATCTTCGCGCCCATGTCCCACGTGGGATGCGCCAGGGCGTCCGCCGGACCCATGCCATCGAGTTCCGCAGCCGACCTCCCGCGGAAGGGACCACCCGACGCGGTGAGGATGGCCCGCCGCACGCGGTCGCGTGGCACGCCCTCCATCAGCTGGAAGAGCGCGGAGTGCTCGCTGTCCACCGGAACGAGGCCCGCACCGGTGCGCGCACGCACGCCCGCAACGAGGTCTCCCCCGGCCACCAGCGACTCCTTGTTGGCCAGTGCCACGTCGATACCGCGCTCGAGCGCCGCGAGCGTGGGCGGCAGCCCGGCCGCACCGACGAGGGCGTTGAGCACGATGTCCGGCTCACAGGAATCCATGAGATCCCCGAGGTCTGCCGTATGCGGCACGGTGCCGCCGCCCGCCGCAGCGGACGTCGCGGCCACGCCGCGATCGGCGGCCTGCTGCTGCATCTCGGCCACCCGGGTGCCGCAGGCGAGCCCGACGCACTGCATGTCCGGCGCGGCGTCGATCACGTCGAGGGCCTGCACGCCGATGGAGCCCGTGGACCCGAGGATGAGGACGCGCTTCACGACGTCGAAGGTATCACCGGCCCCGGGCCCCGCGGGCCGTTCGGGGCGCGCGGGCACGCCTCAGCGCGGCAGGTCCTGGGCCGTTTCGCAGAATGCGGCCACCAGGGCCGCGGACGCCGCGAGATCGCCGGGGTCGCAGGTCTCGACGACCTGGTGCACGTACCGGGTGGGAATCGACACGCAGCCCGCAAGCGCGCCGTCGCCCGCGAGCTGCAGCTCACGGGTATCGGTGCCCCCCCGGCTCATGATCTCCACCTGGTGCGGGATCCCGCGCTCATCGGCCACGCGCGCGAGATGATCGATCACCACGCGCGGCACGATCACCCCGGAGTCGTACGCCTTGATCGCCGCCCCGCCGCCGATGGTGGTCACCTTCTCGTGGGGCTTGGCGCCGGGCCCGTCGTTGGCCAACGTGATGTCGATGGCCAGCCCGATGTCGGGACGGATGCGCTGCGCCGCCACCCTGGCCCCGCGCAGCCCGACCTCCTCCTGCGTGGTGGCCACGGCCACCACCTCGCACTCGTGATCCGCGAGGCTGCGCACGGCCTGGATCATCACGTACAGGCCTGCACGGTTGTCCAGGCTCTTGCAGGTGACCAGGTTCCCCAGCCGCGCAAGGGTGCGCTCGCGGGTGACGGGATCGCCCTTGCGCACGATCTCGCGCACCTCGT
>JAFMJQ010000020.1 GCA_017853415.1 Thermoleophilia bacterium
CCTGTGAACAACTTGTGAACCGTTACAGCCTCGTAGTGAACATGTTGTGAAACGTGATTCCCGCTGCGTTTTCGAGGCTTCACGTGCCGTTCACACATGGGTCACGATTCACCGCCCCGCCATGCTTAGGCTTGGCCGCGATGACTGCCGCCGCCCCTCGCAGCGACGACGACAAGCGCACCGTGCTCGTGGTGGAGGACGACGAGTCCACCGCCACCGCGGTGGCCTACCACCTGGCCAAGGCCGGCTACGCGGTGAGCATCAGCAAGGACGGCCTTGCGGCAATCACCGCGCTCAAGAGCTGGCATCCGGACGCCCTGGTGCTCGACCTCATGCTGCCCCACGTGGATGGCTGGAGCATCATCCGCGACGTGCGCAAGTGGTCGCCGGAGATCCCCATCGTGGTGATGACGGCCCGGCAGGAGGAGTCGGAGCGCCTCGAGGCACTGCGCCTCGGTGCCGACGACCTCGTGCGCAAGCCCTTCTCGGCCAAGGAGCTCATCACGCGGCTCGAGGCCATCTTCCGCCGCGCCGAGGTGCAGTCCCCCGGCGATGCCGGTGAGGTGTCGCTGGGCGAGCTCGAGATCGACCGCGACCGCCTCGAGGTGCGGGTGGCCGGCGAGCTGGCCCCGCTCACGCCGCTCGAGACCAAGCTGCTGTGGATCCTGCTCGAGGAGAAGGGCCGCACGCTCAGCCGCGAGGAGATCTTCGACCGCGTGTGGGGCGGCGAGCGCCCCGAGGGCGACCGCTCGGTCGACGTGCTGGTGCGGCGCCTGCGGCGCAAGGTGGATGAGGCCGGCGGGCAGTACACCTATGTGCAGACCGAGCTCGGACAGGGCTACAGGCTCGAGGCCGTGCCCAGGGCGTTCCCGCTGCGCGGGCGCCGCCGCGCCTAGCGCGGCCCCGGGGGCCCCACCACCTGCACGGCGAGCACCGCGACGTCGTCGCGCAGGTTGCCCTCGTCATACCGCTGCGCCGCCTCGGTGAGGTAGGCAAGCCGCTCCTCCAGGGGTACGTGCGACGTGGCCAGCAGCGCCTCGGCCGACCGCGACCAGCCGAAGATCTCGTCGTTGCGCCGCGCCTCCACGAGGCCGTCGGTGTAGATGACCAGCATGCCGCCGCGCGGGATCGTCACCTGGGTCACGGGCCAGTCGACGTCGTCGAGAAGGCCGAGGATCGGCCCGCGGGCATCCACCTCCACGAGCCCGGCCTGGTCCCCGTGCACCAGCAGGGGGCGCGGGTGGCCGGCCAGCGCGAACTCCGCCGTGCCGTCGGGCGAGATCACGCAGTGGCACATGGTGGCGTACACGCCCTGGTCGCGCTCATGCGGCTCGGCGATGTGGGCATTCATGATCTGCAGCACGTCCCGGGGGTCGGGGTCCACCTCCATCAGCGCGCTCCAGCCGAACCGCATGCGCGCGGCGCGGGCGGCCGACTCGGCACCGTGCCCCGCGACATCGCCCACCATCACCGCGAGGCGTCCGTCGGCCAGCACCCGGGCGTCGTAGAAGTCGCCCCCGATGGCCAGGCCGGGGCTCGACGGCAGGTAGCGCGCCGCGATGCGCAGCCCCGGCACCGCCGGCAGGTTCTCGGGGAGCAGCCCCTGCTCCACCGTCTGCCACAGGCGCCGCTCGGCGCGCGCGGCCTCCGACCTGCGGGCGCTCGCCTCGGCGGCCTCGCGCTGGTCGACCACGCGCTCCTGCATCACGTTGAAGGCATCCACCAGGCCCACCACCTCACGAGCCGCATGCCCGGGGCTGGGCACGGCCTGGTCCTGGTCGCCCTCGGCCACGCGCCGCACGCCCTGCAGCAGCGATCCGAGTGGCGCGCCCACGCGCCGCCACAGGGCGCGGGTGGCGGCCGCCACCACCAGCACCGCCAGCAGCACCCCGCCCACCACGGCGAGGATCGTCCACAGCCGGCGCTGGTCGGCGGTCTCGAGCGCCTGCTGGCGCTGGTCCTCGACCAGCGTGCGAAGGTCGGCGTGCTCGGCGCGCAACTGGTCGAGGCGCTGCTTGTCCACTCCCTCGCCGATGCGCGCGACGGCCTCCGATACCCGGCCCGACTGACGCAGCTCCACCAGCGCGCGGGCTTCCGAGAACCACTCTTTCGCGGCGGCGTCGAACGCGCCCACGGCCTTCACCAGCGGGGGGTTGCCCTGCACCAGCGCGCGAAGCCGGCGGATGTTGCGCGGGTAGGTGTCCTCCGCGCGCACGTAGGGCACGAGGTACGACGTACCGCCCGTGAGCGTGTAGCCGCTCACCCCGGTCTCGGCGTTCAGGAGGTCGGCGAGGATGACCTCGGACGCCTTCGCGCGCTCCACCGCCGCCTGCTGGTCGTCGCGGTACGACGACGTGGCGCCCACCAGGCCGACGATCGCCAGGGCGGCGAGCACGCCCAGCACCAGGCCCACGCCGATCACGGCCCGGGTGAGCAGGCCCCGCAGCGATGGCGTGCCCGTGCCGGTGAGCACCGACCAGAGGTCGCGGCGATCGGAGTCAGCCATGGCGGGGGAGCCCCGCGGGGCTCAGGCGGCGTCCGCGGGGGGGCCTTCGGCGACCAGTCGCTGGATGGCGGCGAAGGTCTCCGGGGTGGTGATGACCACCAGCGTGTCGTTCGCGCGAATGACCTCGTCGGGGTGGGGCATGGACATCGCGCCCTCGGGGCGGATGATCGCGATGATGGTTCCCCCGGTCGTGGTGCGGATGCGGCACGTGGCCACGGTGAGCCCCACCAGCGGGCTCTCCTCGGGGATGTCGATCCACTCGATGGCCAGGTCGCTGAGTGCGACCTCGAGGTGGTCGAGCAGCTCGGGGCGGTAGACCACGCCGCCGAGGATGGATCCCAGCTCGTGGGCCTCCTCGTCGGTGAGCACGATCACCGCGTCGGCGTCCTCGTCGGGATCGGGACGGTGGTAGAGCTCGCGGCGGCCGTCGATGTGCACCACCGCGCAGACGTCCTCACCGCGCTGGGTGCGCATGGTGAACTTCTTGCCGACGCCCGGCAGCCGGGTTTCCCGGACCTCGATCACGACACCTTCCTCCTGGATCCGAAGATCGCGCGTCCCACGGTGCGGGACTCCCTCATAAGTATCACCCCGATGGCCGCCGTTACCAGCACGAGCAGGCCGGCGAACGACACCACGCGATCGCGGAAGTCAAGCGAGAGCGCGGTTCCGAGGGCGGCGAGCTGCGCGAGGATGAGCGAGAACTCGCCGCGCGCGATGAGGCTGGTGCCCACGGTGAACGACTGCCGGCGGGTGAACCCCACCATGCGCCCGGACACCCAGCCCGAGATCAGCTTGCCGCCGATGGCCACCAGGCCGGCCAGCAGCACCCAGTCCCACACCACCCCGAGGCTGCCCAGGTCGATCTGCAGCCCGAAGACGAAGAAGAAGATCGCGGCCGTGAAGTCGCGCAGGCCGAAGAGGTGCCGCTCGATGCGGTCGCGGGCCTCGGTCTCCGAGAGCAGGATCCCCGCGAGCAGCGCGCCCACCGGCGCCGAGAGCCCCGCCCACTCGGCCAGCGCCGCCGCGCCCGCCACGATCGCCAGGGCCACCAGCACCAGCCGCTCACGCTCCACATAGGGGCTGATGCGGTCGATGTAGCGGGGCAGGAAGTGGCTGGCCACGAGGAACGCGCCCACGAAGATGATCACGATCATCGCCCGCAGGGTGAGGTCGGCACCGCTCACGGCCGAGCCCACGGCCAGGCCCGAGGCGATTCCCAGGAACAGCGCGATGGCCAGGTCCTCGAATACCAGGGTCCCCAGCACCATGTCGGTCTCGTCGTCGGCGAGGCGGCGGAAGTCGAACAGCGCCTGGGTGATGATTCCGCTGCTCGACACGTAGATGATGCCGGCGAGCAGCACGGCCTCGACGGTCACCCCCAGCAGCACGAACCCCAGCAGCAGGCCCAGGCCGCCGTTGATGAGCAGGTCGACGATGCCTCCGGTGAGCACGAGCCTGCGCGCCTGGAGGATGCGATCGAGGCTGAACTCCAGCCCCAGGTAGAACAGCAGCAGGATCACGCCGATCTCGGCGAGCAGGTAGAGCGGCTCCCCGAGCTCGATCACCGCCGGGAATGGCTCGAACGGGCCGAGGATGATTCCCGCCAGCATGAAGAGCGGGATCGCCGAGATGCGCAGGCGCTCGCTGAGCAGGGACATCGCGGCCACCGCCACCAGGATGATGGCGAGCTGCTCGATGAGGCCCATCAGGCGCCCAGGTCGCTGCCGACGACCTCCGAGATGTGGCCGACCCCCTCCGCGCGCATGCGATCCATGAGGCCCAGCGTGATGTCGCGGGCGATGAGCGGGCCGCGGTACACCAGGCCCGTCCACACCTCCACCAGCGAGGCCCCGCCCGCCAGGCGATCCCAGGCGTCGTCGGCATCCATGATGCCCCCCACCCCCACGATCAGCAGCCGGCCGGCCGCGCGACGCGCGGCCACCCGCACCGCCGCGCCGGCACGTGCCCGCAGCGGCGGGCCCGACAGCCCACCCTGCTCGGCGGCGGCAGGGTCATCGGGGTGGGAGAGGCCGTCGCGCGCGATTGTGGTGTTGGTGAGCACCACCCCCGCCAGGTCGAGCTCACCCGCCAGGTCGACGGCGTCCTCGATCTGGGCGTCCGGCAGGTCGGGCGCGAGCTTCACGAGGAAGGGCATCGGGGCGCGGGCATCGTGGCGGCGCATCGAGGCATCCTCATCGCGCAGCGCGCCGAGGATCGCCGTGAGGTGCTCGCGGTCCTGCAACTCGCGCAGCCCGGGCGTGTTGGGCGACGAGACGTTCACCACCACGAAGTCGGCCACCCCGCGCAGCAGGCGGAATGACGCCAGGTGGTCGTCGGCCGCGCGATCGAGGGGGGTCGCCTTCGACTTGCCGATGTTCACGCCGATCGGCACGCCCGCGCCGGCGCCGCGGCGGGCATCGGCGATGCGCCGGGCCGTCACCGCCGCGCCGTCGTTGTTGAACCCCATGCGGTTGACGATCGCCTCGTCGGCGGGCAGACGGAACAGCCGCGGCTTCGGGTTTCCGGGCTGGGGGCGCGCGGTCACGGTGCCGATCTCGGCGAACCCGAAGCCCAGGCGCCCCCATGCCCGCACGGCGCGGCCGTACTTGTCGTACCCGGCCGCCAGGCCCACCGGCGACGGGAACTCGAGCCCCATCAGCGACTGCCCCACCGAGCCGTCACGCCTCGACAACCACGACGACGCCGCCGACAGCGCCGGCCCGCCGGCCTGCAGCGCGCGCAGCGCCGCCTCGTGGGCCCGCTCGGGGTCCATGCGGAACGCGGCCCGGCGCAGCAGGGCCGCGGCGTCCACCGTCACGCCACCGCCAGACGGTCGCACTCGGCGGCCAGCGCGGTGTCCTTCTCGGTGATCCCCCCCTCGCTGTGGGTGGCGAGGCGCAGGGTCACCTGATTCCACCGGATGTCGATGTCCGGGTGATGGTCGGCCGCCTCGGCGGCCTCGGCCACGGCGTTGACGAACGCCATGGCCGCCATGAAGCCCTCGGGGAAGACGTACTGCTTGGCCAGCAGGCCGTCCTCCAGCCCCCACCCGGGCAGGACCGCGAGCGCGGTGCTGATGTCATCGTCGCTGAGCAGGGCCATGCCGCAACCCTACCGACGAGACTTGCGGTAATGGATGCCGGTACGTCACTCATGGGCTCGCTCGGGCTCGAAGGCCGTCGCGCGCGCCGCCTGGCCCGCTACCTGGCCGGGCCCGGCGCGGGGCGGCCCGCGCCGCTCGCCGCCGTGCGCATGGCCATCGCACTGGCAGCGCCACTTGCGCTGGGAATCGCCCTCGGTCGCCCGGACCTCGCCGTGCTGGCCGCCCTCGGGGCCGTGTTCACATCGGTGGTGGAGCCCGGGGGCGGATACGGCCGGCACCTGCGCGTGTACGGCGTGATGACCATCCTCAACGCCCTGGTGGTGATGCTGGCACTCGCGTGCGCGGGCCAGGCCGTTGCCGCGGGCGTGGCGATGCTGCTGCTGGGCATCGCCGCCGGGGTGTCCACCGCGTGGGGATCGATCCCGGCCTCGGTGGCCCCCACCTGCCTGGTGCTCTTCATCGTCGCGCAGGCCTTCTCGCCATCCCCCGCATTCGGGTGGTCGGTGGTCGCGGTGGCGGCGGGCACCGCGTGGGTGGCCCTCATCGCCGTCATCCCCTGGCCCATCGCGCCGTACGCCCCGGCCGAACTCGCCACCGGGCGCGCATGGCTGGCGGTGGCCGATTACGCGGGCAACCCCGCCGATGACCGCCTGCAGCAGTCCGCGCTCAACGCCGTGGAGCAGGCGCGCGACACCGTGGCGTCGGTGCGCAGCCGGCGGCCGGGGTGGTCGTCCACCTCCATGCGCCTCTGGGCCACGCTCGTCGCGGCGTCGCGCGTGGTGTCGCTCATCGCCGCGCTCGAGGACGAGCGCAGGCGCGAGGCGGCCGAACCGCAGGTGCGGGACGCCATGGACGACGTCCTGGTGCAGGTGCAGGCGGCCGCGCGGGACATCGCCGTGGGCGCCGTTGATCGCAGCCACGTCGAGCCCACCGCGGCGCTCGAGCAGTCGGTGGAGCGCCTGCGTGCGCTCACGCCCGACCCGGACGGCCTCTCCGGGCCCGCGCTGCGGGCCGCCCTCATCAGTCGCGGCCGCGTGCGCGCCGCCCTGCGCCTGAACCGCCGCATCGGCGACGCCATAGACGCACTGGGGCTGCCCGATCCACCCCACGTCACCATCGTGCGACCGCGCCGGGCCGCGCACGGCACGCCGCTGCGGGCCGCGCTCGACCCGCGGTGCACGGCCATGCGGCATGGGCTGCGCCTGGGCGTGGCCACGGGCATCTCGGTGGGGGCCTTCACGGCGCTCGCCGGTACGCCCGTGATCGGCATCACCCACGGGCAGTGGGTGTCCATCGCGCTCGTGGGGGTGCTGCAGCCCACCCTCGGCGACTCGGTGCAGGTGGCTGCGCAGCGCTCGCTCGGCACGGCCCTGGGCGCCGTGGTGGCCATGGTGCTGCTTGCCATCGCATACGGCCAGCCGTGGGCCATGGCCACGGCCATCGTGCTCGTGGGGGCCGTGGCGGCGCTGCTGCAGCCCGTCAACTACCTGTGGTTCATCGCCCTCTTCACGCCGCTCTCGCTGCTGCTCTCGGCCGTGGGGGCGGGGCTCGATGCGGCCATCGCCAGCGAACGCATCATCGCCACCGGTGTTGCCTGCGTGCTTGGCCTGGTGATCGCCGCGCTCGTGTGGCCCACCCGCAGCGGCGAGCAGCTGCCGGGTGTGCTCGCCAGCACCCTCGACACCGCGGCCGACGACCTCGACGCGGTGCTGCGGGTGGCATCCGGCGACCTGCGGCGCGGCGCGATGACCGAGGTTCACCAGCGGGCGATGCTGGGAGCCGACGATGCGGCGCGGGTGACCCAGGCCCGCATGGCCGAGTCGATCGAGGCGTTCACCCGGCCGGACGCCCTCGCTGCGCTCGAGGCCACGACCATGCAGCTCGTGCGCGACATCGGCACCCTCGCGGGACGCGTGCCGATCGACGGCGTGGCCATCCCGGACGCCGAGGCCGTGCGGGTGCGGCTGGCAGGCGCGCTGCGCGATGTTGCCGACGCCGTGCGCACGGGAGCGAGGCCACCGGCCATGGACGACATCGAGCAGTGCCTGGCACCCGCGCACGCGGCGGTGGACGATGCCCGGTCGGTGGCGGACCTCCCGCGGGGACTCGTGGGCGCCGTGGACATGCTCGACACCATCGCGTTCGCCATCCAGCGGGTATCGACCGAGGCCGGCGACTGGGCGGCCGAGAAGGCTCGCCCCGACAGGCGCTGGTGGCAGCGCCTCACGCCCGCGGCCGGCGCCGCCGCCTGATCACCACCGGCAGCGGGCACATGCGTGCGTGCCCGGGCTCAGGTGCCGAAGCCGGGGGCCTCGGGAAGCTGCGCGCTCTCGCCCAGCACGAGGCCGATGATGTAGCGCAGCGACACGATGCCCACCGCGTCCGCGCCGTCCATCACCACGCAGTGCCGCACGCCCTGCCGCAGCATCGTGCGGCCCGCCGACTCGAGGCTGGTCTCGGGGCTGATCACCGCCACGTCGTGGCGCATCCACCGCTCCACGCGATCCTCCGCCGGGTCGGCACCGGCGGCGATGGCCACGGCGAGATCGCGCTCAGAGAGCAGCCCGGGACCGGGCAGCGAGGGGTCGAGGACGATCACCGAGCCGGCGCGCTGCTCGACCATCGCCCGGGCGGCGTCGGTCAGGCGGTGCATGGGCCCCACCACCGCGGTGAGCGGGGCCATGTAGTCGCGGGCGTACTTGTCGGCGAGGTCGGTGAGTGCCATGCCGGGTTGCTACCAGCCGCGCGATCACGGCGCCGTGCGAACCCGTCGCCCGCGGCCGATACCCTTCATGCGGGCCGTTAGCTCAGCTGGTCAGAGCAGGGGACTTTTAATCCCAAGGTCCTGGGTTCGAATCCCAGACGGCCCACTCGCTGCGCAGGCCCCGCGCCCGAAGGTGCTAGCGGCGGATGAGCGTGAACGAGTGGACCGAGGTGCCATCCGGGTTGGGCGTGACCACCACCTGTCCGCGCATGCCGGCATACGCACCGGTGCCGCCCGTGACCACCCGGCCCGACGGCTTGAGCGCGCCCGGCGCCGCGGCCGAGGCGCGCTGGTACGGGCCGGACGCCTGCAGCGTGCCGTCGGCGAACACGTAGCCGAAGTCGCCCGAATACCACTCGTAGGTGCCGGCGCCGTACACGAACGCCAGGGTTGAGTCGACGGAGTAGTCCCCCACCTTGGTGCCGGCGGCGTTCGCGACGGTGCCCGCGATCACACGGCCGTTGCCGAGCCCCTGGGCGCCGCCGCGCGGCACGATCTGCGCCTTGCCCAGGCGCACCACGTAGGCCATCGACGTGCGCGGGGTGCCGCGGGGCGGGAGCCTGTAGGTGACCGTGTGCGTGTAGACGCCCTTCGCGCTGCGCGTGTCCACCACGCCGGTGGCCCCGAGGAACCTGCCGGTGCCGCCGACGATCGTCAGGCGCGATGTCGAGCCAGTGGTGCCCGGCGCCTGTCGGGCCACGATTCGCGCACCCGAACCAAACGCGAAGGTCAGGCTGCGTCCGCCCGAGGTGGGCTCGACTCCCATCACGTGGCCGCGTGGGCTGCCGTCGAGTGAGTACATGCCCGTGAAGAAGGTGGTCACGCCCTGGGCCACGACGTTGTTCGCCGAGCCCTCCTTCACGGTGAAGGTGAGGGGGGCGGCAACGGCCGGGGCGGCGCTGAGTGCGAGTGCCGCGGCGGCGGCGGTGGCGAGGCGAAGGGGAGGTTTCATGGAGGGACCGTACATGCGGCGCAGGCGTAACACGGTGCCCCATGGCGCCGCCGTGGGCCATATGGTGTGCGCATGGCCCACGTGCTGTTCGTCTGCCTCCACAACGCCGGCCGCTCGCAGATGAGCCGGGCGCTCTTCCACCGCCACGCGGGGGGTCGGCACACCAGCGATTCGGCCGGCAGCATCGCCGATCCGGCCGGAAGCGTGCACCCGGAGGTGATCGAGGTGATGCGCGAGGTGGGCATCGACCTGTCCGACCGGCGCCCGCAGCGGCTGGACGACGCCCTGGCCGAGCGCGCCGACCTGGTGGTGACCATGGGATGCGGCGATACCTGCCCGTACATCCCGGGCACGCGGTACCTCGACTGGGACCTCCCCGACCCCAAGGGGCAGGATGTCGATGCGGTGAGGGCCACGCGTGACGAGATCGACCGCCGGGTGCAGGAACTGGTGGTCGCGCTCGATGCCGCATCCTGACGCCGCCTCGGCGCCGCGCTAGCGTCGGGGCTGAGCACGCCCGTATCCGAGGAGGCACCATGGGCGATGGACCGAGCACGAAGGAGTGCCCCGACTGCGGCAAGCAGGCCGTGCTGGCGTCGGAGGAGGACGCCAACCAGGAGATCACCCACTGCGAGTGGTGCGGCGCCGCCTACCCGGTGCCCGAGGAGGATTCCGCGTAGGGCGGCGTCCGGACGCGCCCTCTAGGGTGCGCCCGCAATCGGACGACGGTCGCCCCTCGGGGCGCTAAGTGGGAAGCCGGTGAGAATCCGGCGCGGTCCCGCCACTGTCACCCGGGAGTGATGGCATCGGGCTTCGGCCAGCCACTGGGGCACCCGCCCCGGGAAGGCGATGCGCATCACGCCTGACCGGGAAGCCAGGAGACCAGCCGTCGCTCCGTCACGAGCAAAATCACCTCCGAGGAAAGAGGGATCAGTGACTTCGACGATGCGCGTCGCGCGTGCTGTTGCATGTGCGTCCCTTCTCGCCATTCCCGCCACCGCCCTGGCCGGCGAGGCCACCATCCGCGTGGAGGGCACCACGCAGACCGTGTTCCCCGAGACCGCCTACGTGCTGCCCGCCCCGGGCACCAGCCTGCAGATCCGCGACACCGTGGACGGCGACGTGATGTCGGTGGGCGGACGCACCGCCGCGGCGCAGCTGGGGAATGCCTCGCGACTGCACGGCTTCGGCTTCCGCTTCACCGACTGGGGGGCCTACGGATTCGGCCTCGACCTGATCGGCGTCGACCCCAGCGACTGGAACACCGGGCCCGCGTGGTTCCTCAAGCACAACCACCGCCTGGCCGCGGTGGGCGCCGGTGCCCTCGACCTGCAGGACGGCGACGAGGTGCTGTGGGCCCTCTCCCCCCTCGACAGCAGCTACGAGATGGCCCTCGCCGAGCTCGACGTGGTGGCCCCGACCTCGCCCATGGTGGCCGGAACGCCCTTCACCGTGCGCGTGGACTCCTACGACAACGCCGGCACCCGCACCCCGGCCGCAGGGGCAACGGTGACCTATCGCGGCGCATCGGCCACCGCCGGCGCCGACGGCACCGTGCGCCTGACGGCGGCGGGGACGGGCGCGGCCACGCTGGCCGCCACGAAGACCGGTGCGGTGCGCGACGCCGTGCGCACCTGCGCACACCCGGCCGACGACCCCACCGCGTGCGACCTGCCACCGCTGCCAAGGGCCGCCATGCCGGGTGACCCGCGGGGCGACGAGGCCGCGGCGGCGCGCGAGACGATCAGGGTTCCGGTGACCATCCGCACGGCGGCCGGCGAGGTGACCATCAGCGCGGCGGTGCCGCTGCCGGCGGCGGGAGCACCCCCGGTAGCCATCCGCCGGACGATGATCTCGGGCGCCGATCTCACGCCGGCCGAGATGCGCCGCGCGCAGGGCACGGTGGCGTCGGCGGTGGCCGCCCACCTGAACGCACGGGCATCCCGGGGCGAGGGCGCGTTCACGCTGCCCGCGGGAGTGCGGTGGCAGCCCTCGTGGCTGTCGGGCACGCCCTACCTGGTGCCGCTGCGCCAGGGCGAGGCCATGCTGGGCGTGCGATCCGGCGGCCCCCTCAACACCGTGGCCACCCGCACCCGGGTTGGCCACCTCGATCACCACCTGCGCCGCTGCGGCCTGCGGGGTGACGCGGCCCTGGCACGCCGCCACGGCTACGCCATCGCCACCATCACGCCGGCGGAGGTGCGCGACCCCCTGGTGCAGTGCGTGACGGGCGCGGCATGATGGCGGCGATGCCGTCCCGTCGCCTCATCACCATGGTGCTGGCCGCCGGCGCGACCCTCGTGGTTGCGCCGGCGGGCATCGCCGCCACCGCCGCCGACCGCGCGGCGGCAATGCGTGCGGCCACCTGGCTGGCCGGCGAGCAACCGGGCACCCTGCCCGCAGGGCAGCAGGCCGACATCATGGTGGGCATGCGCATCACGGGGACTCCCCCGAAGGCCCTGGCCCCCCGCCTGAAGGTTCTGGCAAAGGCCGCACCGGGCTACGCCACCGAAGCCGGGCGCACGGCGAAGGTGATCCTCGGGGTCGTGGCCGCGGGCGGCAACCCCCGGCGCCTGGGGGGCACCGACTACCTGGCGCGCCTGGCGTCGCAGCAGTCATCACCCGGGCGCTATGGCCAGACGGCCTTCGACCAGGGGCTCGCGATGCTCGCGCTGCGGGCGGCCACCGGTCGCGTGCCCGCCGCGGCCGCGCGCACGCTCACCGACCTCGCATCGGCGAACGGATGGAACCTCGGGCTCGACGCCGCCGAGGATTCGGACGTCGACAGCACGGCCCTCTCCGTGGTGGCCCTGCGGGCCGCCGGAACGCCCTGCGGGGCAGCGCCAATGCGGCGCGCACGCGCCTGGCTCGACACGCAGCGCACGGGCGGCGGCTGGACCGCCTACGCGGGCTCACCACCCAGCGCCAACTCCACGGCGCTCGTGGCCCGCGCCGACATCGCGTGCGGCGTATCGGCGGCCGGCCCCCTGGGCGTCATCCGCTCCCTGCAGCAGAGGTCGGGCGCCATCGCGTTCACCCGGGCGCAGCCCGAGAGCCGCCTGCTTGCCACCACCGAGTCGGTGCCGCCCCTGGCCGGGGTGTCGCTGGCCAGGGGGCTCGGGCCCGGATGAACCGCGTGCCTCCTACCGGGGCAGCGTCGCGCTGCCCGTGAAGGCGATGGCCTCCTTCTTCCCCGTCTTCGAGTGCTTCGCGTTGAACTGCAGCGGCAGCGACCGGATTCCCGCGTAGGCGCCCGTGCCGCCGGTGATGCGGCCGATTCCGGTGAACGTGATGGCCACGTTCGAGGTGGTGTAGTTCGCGGTGGCGGTGCCCGTGACGGTGCCGGATGCGTTGGTGATGGTCCAGGCGACATTCGCCACCGAACGCTTCGGCCGCAGCGTGTAGGCGAGCACGATGTCGCCCGAGCCCACCGGCGAGCCCTTCACCGTGCCGGTGTCCTCGAGCACCAGCGGTGACTCCACCGTGGTGAGCTGGGTCTTGCCGGCGAAGGCCACGGGCACGATGCGCGATGCCGGGGCGGCGGCCAGCGCGGCCGGCGCCACGGCCAGCGCGATCACGCCCAGGGCGATGGGAACGCGGCGGCTCATGAGGTGACCCCCGGGATCGTCACGGGAAATGGCGTGCTGCCGCTGAGCGGCTGCAGGCGCGTGTTCCACACCGATACGAGCTTCGCCTGCAGGCGGCGGAACTGCCTCTGCTGGCTGGGCGTGCGCGTCACGCCCGGCCACGCGAGGTTTCGCTGCTCCAGGGGGTCGACCCGCAGGTCGTACAGCTCCCACTGCGGTGGCACCGTGCCGGCCGTGTCGTAGTAGAGGCAGATCTTCCAGTTCTTCTCGCGAATGCCCACCAGGTGCTGCGGCGGCGGCACATACGGCCCGCTCTTCTGGCCCGCCTGCCAGTCGTCGTAGGTGAACACCACGTAGTCCTGCACGGGCTTGCGCGATGATCCAAGCACCAGGCTCGAGTAGTCCCTGCCCTGCCATGCCGACTTCGCGCTGGCGGGCGTGCCGAGCAGCGACGCCATGGTGGGCACGAAGTCCACGTGCGACACCAGCGCGCCGGTGGTGCGCCCGCGCTTCCACAACGTGGGGTTCGAGAACACCAGCGGCACGTTCGTGGCCTCGTCGTACATCATGAAGTTCTTCTGTCGCTGCCCGCCGTGCGCCAGGCCCATCTCGCCGTGGTCGGCGGTGCGGACGATGACGGTGTCATTCAGCAGGGTGCTCGCGCCGTTCTGCGTGGACACCGAGTTGAGCGCCGCCAGGGTGTCCACCAGGTACTGGTCCGACGCCCTGATGAGGTTGCCGTAGAAGTTCAGGTAGTTGCGCTTCATGGTGTTGTTCCGCAGCACCCCGAGCCCCTTCGAGAGCTGCAGGAACGCCCGCTGCGCCGTCGGCTTGTCGGACAGCGACTCATTCACGGTGGCCGGCAGGCCGACATCGCCCGAGAGCCAGTTCGGGCTGTAGCCCGCCTGGCCGTACTTGCTCGGGTAGGCCAGCACGTCATGCGGGTTGACCAGCGAGATGACCGCGAAGAACGGCTGCATGGTGGCGGCCACCTGGGTGATGAACTGCAGCACGCCCTCGCTGGAGTCCTGGTAGTCGCCCACCGAGGTCATGAACCGGCCGTCGTTGTTGGACAGGCCACCGCCCATCTCGGGAATCGACTGGTTGGCGCCGGCGTCCTGCGGGTTCCAGCGGCTCCAGCCGTATGTCGCGAGGTCCTGCGGGGTCCACACGTAGTTCGCGGCGGCGGGCTTGCTGCAGTGCCACTTGCCCTTGTAGACCACGTTGTACCCCGCGGCCTGCGCGACGGTGGCCAGGTTGGCCATGGTCGGCGGGGGCGGCAGCTCCACCTGCGGGTACTGCGGCGAGGGCATGTCCTCCTCGAGCGTGTACTTCACGCCGTGCTGCGCCGGCAGGAATCCGCTCATGAAGGTGCTGCGCGCCGGCGAGCACATGCAGGCGTTGGTGAACGCATTGGTGAAGGTGAGGCCGTGGCGCTGCAGCGCCGTGAGCCCCGGCAGGTTCTCCTTCGCCCAATCGGGCGGGAAGTGCTGGAGGCACTGCTCCTGGTCGGTCATGAACACGATGATGTTCATGCCCTTCAGCGAGGTCGGCGCGGCGGCTGAGGCGGCGCTGGTGGCCACCTTGCCGGCGGTCGTGGCGGCTGCGATGGCCCCTGCGCCCATCGCGCCCTTCTTGAGGAACTGCCGACGGGTGGTCATGAGGCTCCTTCGGGGATTTGCCGACCCTGAGTCGAGCAGATGCTGGCACACCGGGATATAGGGCTACCCCTACGGGCCCGGGCTACCCCCCACGGGCCGCCCGGGCGGTCGCGCACGGACGACGTGCCGCGCTACGCCCGGCGGGTCAGATCCACCTGCGCCGCTTGAACAGCACGTAGAGCACCACCGCGATCACCACCATGAGGAGGATCGCGAAGGGGTATCCCCACTCCCATGCGAGCTCGGGCATGTTCTTGAAGTTCATGCCGTAGATGGTCCCGACCAGCGTGGGCGCGAAGATGATCGCGGCCCACGCCGAGATCTTCTTGGTCTCCACGGTCTGCTCGTTCGATGCCTCGGCCAGCGCCTTGGCCTCGAGCGTGAGGTTCACCTGCAGGATCCTGTCGAGCAACTCGCGGAACCCCTCCACCCGCTCGCCCAGGCGAATCGCGTGGTCGTGGACATCGCGCAGGTAGCGGTGCTCCTCGCTGCTGGGGTCCTCGGCGTCCATGAGGCGTTCCGAGATGTCACCCAGCGGCTGTATGGCCCGCTGGAAGCCGATGACCTCGCGGGTGAGCTGGTAGATGCGCCGCGAGGCGTCGTCCCCGGTGCCGAACACCTGGTCCTCGATGTCGTCGAGGTCGCCCTCGATGCCGTCGGCCACCGGCGAGTAGTCGTCCACCACGCGGTCCATCAGCGCGTGCAGCACCGCCGGCGGGCCCTCGGCCAGCACCTGCGGCCGGCGCTCCAGCGACGCCCTCACCGCGGCCACGTCGGGAAGGTCTCCCTGGCATACGCTGATCACGAATCCCGGCCCGATGAACACATGCAGCTCGTCGAACTCCACGGTCTCGGTGGGCTCCACGTACCGCGCCGGGCGCAGCACGCAGAACTGGGTCTCGCCGTAGCGCTCGAGCTTGGGACGCTGGTGCGCGTGGATGGCGTCCTCCACCGCGAGGGGGTGAAGGTGGAACAGGCTCGCCACCTCGGCGAACTCGCTCTCGCCCGGGCGGCGGATGTCGATCCACGCGAGCGAACCCGACTGGGCGGCGTCGGAGGCCAGTTCCGAGAGGGATGGCCGCCCGGGCTGCCGGACGCCGTCGCGATAAAGCGCCTGGTCGACGATCACGCGACGACCGTATCCACCCCTGCGGACGGTCTGGCCCAATTGGGGGCGTAATCCCTGCCCCCGGGGCCTATGGTGGCCACGTGGGGAGACGGCGAATCGTCGCCATGGCCGCGGCCATGGTCGTGGCAGCGCCCGCCGCCGTGCTGGCGCAGGCCCAGCCCGGGGTCGACCTCGCGGCATACGGGGGCGAGACCGCCAACAGCCGTACCGCCGCCGGGCAGGTGGTGGTGCTGCAGGACCCGGCAGGGGCGCTGCCGCAACTGAAGACGGTGGCGCTCACCCGCCGCATGTCGCTGCTCTATGTGACCGACGCCGGCGTGCGTGACATCGTCGGCGCATCGGAGGCCATGCGGTCGCTGCCCTGGCTCTTCCGGCAGGAGCCGTCCAACTCGGGCCCCGGCGCCGAGCTTGCCGGCAACGACCAGCGCATGGCCAAGGTGAGCGGTGATGCCCTGGCCGCCGCCGCGACGTCCGCCGAGATGGCGCGCATCCTGCGCGCAGGCATCGACCGCGCGTGCGTCACGCCGGCGGGCATCAACACCTGCGGCGCGCACCGCGTGGCGGTGGACGAGATCACCCCCCGGTTTGGCCGACTGGGCGGCCGCAGCGCCGTGGGGCAGCGGCTGAACGAGGCCATGGCCAGCCTGGAGCGCACGCCATCGCCGTGGGGGGGCTCATACGCCAGCCGGGTGGAGTTCGCGGTGGCACCGGCAGTGAGCACGTCGGTCACCGCCGGCCTCGGCCCCAACCGCACCCTTGGCCGTGATGGCCTGCCGCACCGCCGCAATTACCGCGACGTCTTCGCGGCCATGACCAGGGCCGGCGGCGTGTGGCTGGAGATGTACCACTTCACCGCCGCGCGCCAGATGACCCCCTTCACCGCCGCCGAGTGGCGGGACGTCCCCGCGGGCGTAGCCACATTCCTCAGGGCCCGGCGATCGTGGCGGGATCCACTGGCGTACGTGCACGTGGTGCTGGCGGGCACCGTGGGTGACGGCACCCCACCCGGAGGCGCCTGCTCCACTCCCGGCACCCCGGGCGGGCCCACGCTGCCGGGCTACCCGGCATGCCCGGCCACCCCCGAGCCATGCACGGTGCGCGAGTGGGCCATGCCCAGCCGCTTTCCGGTCTACGGGGAGGCGCTGCTGCGCCAACGCGCGGCGCAGGTGGCGCAGCTCGAGGCGCTCGCGACGCGCCAGCTCATTCCCGCACTGCCCTCGCCCGCACCACTGGTGATCCGCCAGCCCGGGACATCACCCATGCAGTGCCAGTGGACCCGCGCGCAGACCGGCGCGGTGAACACGAGGATCCTCGCCAACGGCGCTGGTGCCTACTCGGTCACGGGCCCGCAGGCCGTGGCATGGGGTGACCTTCTGCGGCAGTTCGCGGTGGTGCCCTAGGCCTGCCGGCGATTCGTGTGGCCGCGGGGCCCGTGGATCAGGTGGTGGCGACCACCGACCGCGCGATGAGCACGGCCAGCATCACGATGGCCATGATCACCTGCAGCGCCATGATCATCTTGGTGCGCCGCGACATCACGGCCTCGCTCGTGGGGCCGTAGGTGGAGTTGGTGTTGAGCGAGATGAAGAGGTAGTCGATGAGGTTGGGCGTGGGCGGCTCCTGCCCGTCGCGTGCCGGCCACACGAAGGCGCCACCGGGCACCGTGACGTCCATGCTCGCGTAGATGAACGCGAACACGATCACGCTCATGATGTACACCGCGCCCACATCCCACAGGCCGGTGAGCCCCACGCCATCCTGCAGGTGCGCCGTGACCAGCAGCCCCCCCACGTTCACCATCACCTGCACCACCGAGAAGCCCAGGTACACCACCACCAACGGGGCCATCCACCGGTGCCACCGGCCGATCACCGCGGCGATGAGCAGCACCGAGACGATGACGAACAGCACGGTGCTGGCATCCTCGAATATGCGCATGGCCGCCTGCGGCGCGCCGGTGACCCCGCCGCTGTCCACGAGGCGGTGCGACAGGACGAAGTCCACGAGCCACACCACCAGGATGGCCCCGATCGTCACGGCCCGGCCACGGTGGGTCTCGAGCTGGGCGCGCAGGCGGTCCTGGGGCGTCTCGCCGGCGGGCGCCGGCTCGGAGGGGGCGTGGGGGCTCATCGCCGGCTCAGCCCGGCTTCCTCGCGATGGCATACAGCTTGTTGAAGTCGTACCGCCAGCCGCGCGGGCCCGACCGCTCGCGCATCTTCTGCTCGACGCGCTGCAGCCACCCGGCCACCTCCGGGTCGGACGGATCGCCAATGATGTGCCCGGCCACCACGCGCATGCGCTCCATGTACTCCTCCACCGGCACGTTGCGCGTGCGGCGCTCCATCCAGATATCCAGCGGCTGCAGCCCGGCGTGCACCAGGTAGCCCTCCATCTCGCCGATGTCGCGCAGGTTGCCGTCGAACGCGCCGAGCCACTGGTAGTTGATGGGCTCGACGTCGGCGATCACATCGCGGTATGCCTGCTCACCGCCCTTGCCCGAGCACAGGATGGCGATGACCCCGCCCGGCTTCATGGCGCGGGCCATGGCCGCGGCGGCCTCCCATCGCTGCTGGAACCAGTGGTAGGCCATCGAGCACACCACCAGGTCGAACGACTCCGGCGGCACGGGCATGTCCTCCACGCCGGCCTGCACCAGCGTGATGTCGATGCCCGCGATTCCGCCGAGCTTCGCCTGGAACTGCTCGAGCATCCCCTCGCTGGGGTCCACCCCGGTCACCCGCGCCGGGTGGAACCGGTCGATCACGGCCTGGGTGGCCCATCCGCTGCCGCAGCCGACGTCGAGCACGTCGTCGTAGGCACCGGGCGGAATCGACAGCGCCAGCCGCTGCGCGCCCTCGAGGTTGTAGCGAACGGCCCCCTCGTAGTCGGACGAGGTATCGCTGAAGCCGCCCGCGATGGTGTCGCGGCGTTGGGTGGACATGGCGGGGATTGTCCCCCACCGGGGCCGCGCAGGCCCGCCGCCGCTAGCCCACCACCCCCATCACGCACGACGTGCTGCTCGACACCCCACCAGGCCGCACGCGGCTGGCGCGCACGCACACCACGGCGCGCGGCCCCTGCCTCACCGTCGGCCGCTCGCGGATGCCGCTGAACCGCACGCGGCCGGGCGCCACGAGGCGGACCGTCGCATAGGGCTGCCCGATCAGCCGGCGGGGTGACGCGCAGCGGTCGTAGGCGCGCACCGGCGACTCCCAGATGATCGCCCAGATGGTCTGCCGCACCCCGGGACGGGGCTCCCGCACCACCCGGTCGCGCAGCTGCCACTGCAGGTACGTGCGGCACGGCGACGCCGGGCCCACCGGAAGCACGAATGCCAGGCCCAGGGAGTCGCCGTACAGGGTGGCCCGCATGTCGAACACCGGCGTGCCCGCCGCGGCGCCCGCCAGGGCCAACCCGGCGCCCACCACGCAGGCCTGTGCGCGGATCGCCCTCATCGCGTCGCCCGCACGCGCACCATTGCCGACGCCTCGGGCAGCGTGGGGTCGTCGGGTATCAGCTGGAACCTCAGCACCCCGATGCGCCACGCCGCGCGCGTGCCCACGGCGAAGGTGCCGGCCGATACCCGACGGCGCACCAGCAGGCGGCCGGCCCGGGTGACCGTGAATGCGCCCGCCAGGCGCGTGCTCCCGGTGAGGCGGTAGCGGCCCACGCGCGGGCGGGCCGGGCGCAGCACGCGGAATTGCGCCCGCAGCCCCGACATCACGCGCGATGCCGGGATGACCGGCGGCGGTGCCAGCACCGGCGGCGGGCTGTTGGTGCCCACGTACAGCAGGCGGTTCGGCGTGCCGGGGGTCACCCCCGTCAGCGCACCGGCGGTGGCCGAGGCGATCAGGTGGTCCTTCACCTGCGCGGCGCTCAGGAACGGGAACTGCGACAGCTTCACCGCGGCTGCGCCGGCCGCGAAGGCCGACGAGATCGAGGTACCGCCCGCGAACACCAGCTGGTTGCCCGTGCGGCGGGTGCCGGTGGTGGCGGTGGTGAGCACCGAGTCACCCGGGGCGAACAGCGACACGCATGGGCCGAAACCGCTGAAGGGCGCCTGGGCGTCATTCTGGGTCATTGCGGCCACGGTGATGGCCGACGGGGCCGACGCCGGCGAGGCCGCACAGGCGTCCTGCGCCTGGTTGCCGGCCGCGGTCGTCACGGTGATGCCGTCACCGGTCACGCCGAGGATCGCCGCGTTCACCAGTGCATTGATCGGCCCGACCAGGCTCAGGTTCGCCACGGCAGGCTGGCCCGCCGCGTGGTGTCCCACCACCCAGTCGAGGCCGGCGATCACATCGCCGCTGTTGCCATTGCCCGCGCAGTCGATCACGCGCACGGGCACCAGCAGCGCACCGGGAGCCACGCCGGTCACCTGACCGCCGATCACCCCGGCCACCCGCGTGCCGTGGCCGTTGCAGTCCTGCGTGCCCCCGCCGTCGCCCACCAACGAGATGCCCGGCAGGATGCGGTTGGCAAACCCCTCCTGGGCCGACCGGATACCGCTGTCCACCACGTACACCCGTGCCCCCGAGCCGATGGACGGCGTGATGATGCGCCCATCCAGCGGCAGCGAGCGCTGGTCGATGCGGTCGAGTCCCCAGAGCCCCGTGCCCGTGGTGGTGCGCACCTCCGCCTGCGCAAGCACCACCGGGCGGTCACGCGCGATTCCCACCACCGCCGGGTACCGCGCGATGCGCCGTCGGTCGGCGCGCGTGAGCAGGCCGCTGAATCCCGGGAACACATGCCGGTACACCCGCACGATGGGCGTCCCCTGCGCTCGCTCTGCCCCCACGATCCTGCGGTTGGCGGGAAATGTCTGCACGCGCACCACGTAGCGCTCACGCGCCGTCGCACCCACCCCCGGCGCCGCCGCGACCCCGGCGACCGCCATCGCCGCGCCCGCCATCGCCAATGCCATGCGCCCTGTCCCCACACACGGAAGCTACGACGCCGCCAGGCACCGCGCGCTGGTCGCACGGGCAGGCACGGGCAGCCCCGCCGGGGGGTCACCGCTCGGCGTCCGCCCGACGCAGCCGCCTCTACCCTGCCCGCGTGGCCACGCAGCACTCCCTCCGCCGGGCACTCGGCATGCGCGACGCCGTGGTCATCGGCATGGGCTCGATGATCGGCGCGGGCGTGTTCACGGCCATCGCCCCCGCTGCAGCCGCGGCCGGCTACTGGTTGCTGCTGGGCCTGCTCGTGGCAGGCGCCGTGGCCTTCTGCAACGCGATGTCGTCGGCGTGGCTGGCAGCCCGTTACCCGGAGTCGGGCGGCACATACGTCTACGGGCGCCGGCGGCTGGGGCACTTCTGGGGGTTCCTGGCCGGATGGTCGTTCGTGGTGGGCAAGCTGGCCAGCTGCGCAGCCATGGCGTTCACCATCGGGGTGTACGCATGGCCCCAGCAGGCACGCGCGCTCGCCATCGCCGCGGTGGTGGCGCTCGTGGCGGTGAACTGCGCGGGTATCCAGCGCACCAGCGCCGCCACCCGGGTGATCCTGGCGATCTCGCTCTTCACGCTCGCGCTCACCGTGGCGGCCCTGCTGATCGGGGGCCACGACACGCCCGTGGCAGTACCCGCGCCGGGCGGGTCCCTGCCCGGCGTGCTCGAGGCCGCCGGGTTCTTCTTCTTCGCATTCGCGGGCTACGCGCGAATCGCCACGCTCGGGGAGGAGGTGCGCGACCCCCGGCGCACGATCCCCCGGGCCATTCCCATCGCCCTCGGGCTCGTGCTGGTGATCTACGGCGTGGTGGCGGCCAGCGCGCTGTGGGCCGCGGGCCCCGCCACGCTGGCCGCGTCGGCCGATCCGCTGGCGGCGGCCGTGCAGGCCGGCGGGCTGTCGGGGCTCGCGCCCATCGTGCGGGCGGGCGCGGCCGTGGCATCGGTGGGCGTGCTCCTCGCCCTGATCGCGGGCATAAGCCGCACGGGCCTCGCGATGTCGCGCGGCGGCGACCTGCCGACGTGGCTGGGCGCGGTGCACCCCAGGTTCCGCACGCCCTACCGCGCCGAGATCGCGGTGGGCGTGGTGGTCATCGCGGCCGTCGCCGTCGGCGACCTGCGCGGGGCGATCGCCTTCAGCTCAGTGGCGGTGCTGGCGTACTACGCCATCGCAAACGCCGCGGCGTGGACGCTGCCGCGGCACCACGCGCGCGGTTCGCGCGCGGTGCCGGCTGCCGGGCTTGCGGGGTGCGTGGTGGTGGCGCTCGCACTCCCCTGGGCGTCCGTGGTGCAGGGGGCGGTCGTCATCGCGCTCGGGGCCCTGCTGTTCGGCGCACGGATCCTGCTCGTGCGCGGAGGGCGCGCGCCCTAGGCGGCCGGCTCGAGCGCGGACGAGCGCATGCGCTCCACGAGCCTCAGCCGCTCGCGCGCCACCCTGAAGCTGATGAACGAGACCAGGTCGGGATCGTCCGTGAGCGCCACGGCCTGGGCCACGCACTCGCCGAGCGTCCGCTCCACGTAGGCGGCGCTGAATGCCCCGCCGAATTCGTCCACGAGGGCTGACGCCGCCATCTCGAACTGCCGGGCACGCCCGGCCACCACGGCCGGCGAGGGCTCCTTGGCGGCGCTGGCCATCATCGCGAGCGAGCAGGTGCTGGGGCGGGCGTCGGGCAGGGGCGTCATGGGGGGCGGGACGCTACGCAGCACGACGGTCCGTTGCCACGGCAATGGAACCGACTTCACAGCAATGAGCGGGAAATATCCTTCGCCCCGGCGCTGCCGAGCCCCTGCCCCCGTGCGCGGTGCGTATCGCTGCTGAGACGGCGACACCACCGGGCCGGCGACAGGGGCTATGAATGCCGCACATGGTCGCAACCGGATCACGCGTCATCGACCACGTGCTTCCCGCTCAGGCGTCCGGAGGTGATCCCCGCATCTCGCGTGATCCGAACCCACTCCGGCGTGCGACGGCGCCGGTGCTCATGACCCGCCGACGCCCATGGATGCCGCGGCGGCATCTCGCGCGCCCTCGCAGCCTGCGGGCGGTGATGCGCTAGCCGTCGGTGCGCCGCGGCACGCCCACCAGGAACATCTCCACGAGGCGGCGCGGGGCGTTGGTGAGCATCGGGAAGAGGAATGCCCGGGCCGGCATGCGCATGGTGCGCTTGTCCTTCTCCACTGCCCTCACGGTCTTGCGGGCCACCTTCACCACGTCGGCGTCGGCCAGCAGCAGCAGGCGGTAGAAGCGCTTGAACGATGCCTCGGTGGGCGGGTACGACAGCACCGAGTCGGCCATGTCGGTGGGCGTGATCAGGCCGGTCTCCACCACGGTGAGCCCGATCGGCAGCCCCTTCATCTCGAGCCGCACGCCGGCCGTCATGTGGGTGACAAAGGCCTTGGTGCCGCCGTACACCGAGATGCCCGGGAACGTGCCCGTGCCGGCCAGCGACGACACCTGCACCACATGCCCGCCGCCCCGCTCGATCATCCCCGGCAGCACCTGCCGCGTGAGTTCCGCAACGGTGATGGCGTTCAGCTGAACCATGCGCTGGATGTCGCCCATGGGGATGTCGGTGAAGGGCCCCGTGAGGTCGATTCCGGCGTTGTTCACGAGGATGTCCACGGGACCGTGATCGGCCTCGATGCGACCGATCAGCCCGTCCACCTGGGCAGGGTCCGCCAGGTCGGCGGGCACCGCGTTGCCGCCGGTGCGCCCGGCCACCGCGGCCAGTGCGTCCACGCTGCGCGCCACCAGTGTCACCCGCGCGCCCTTGGCCGCGAACTCGTCGGCCAGCGCCGCGCCCACGCCGCGCGACGCCCCGGTGATCACCACGTGCCTGCCTGAGGGGTCCATGGCGACACCCTACCCCGGCAGCGCCCATCAGGGCAGGGCGCGGCCTGAAACCGCATCGGGCCCCGGCGCGAACGCGCCGGGGCCCGATGGCTTCGCGATTACCCGCAGGAGATGCCTAGGGGATGTTGGCGCAGTCCGCGGCAGACGGCGCGTTGGCCAGGCACTCCTTCTTGGCCTCCGAGAGCCCGGCGCTCTCCTCGGCGCGGCCGATGGCCTCACCCTCGGCCCGGCCCTGGTTCTGGTTGTTGTTGCCCTGGTTGTTGTTGTTCTGGTTCTGGTCGGTCACGGTGGTCTGCTCGGTCACCGTGGTGGGGGCCTGCGTGGTGGTGGGAGCGGGGGCCTCGGTCTCCACCGTGGTGGTCGCGGGCGTGCTGTCGCCCCCGAAGCAGCCGGCGGTGCCGATGACGATGGCGCCCGACGCCAGCACGGCGGCGGCGATCCTGAGGTGGCGATTCATGAGGGTTCCCTTCGGTGCGGGGTGGGTGTTCCCGAGCACCGTACTCCACCGGGCCACCGGCACGATGTGGGGCGTAACGCGGGCCCCGGGCGTGCGCGGCTAGTTCGAGCCCCCGGCCGTCTTCATGAGCTCCTCGGCGCTCACCGCGCCCTCCGGCACGCTCACCGTCACCGGCGCGTTCCAGT
>JAFMJQ010000099.1 GCA_017853415.1 Thermoleophilia bacterium
CCTGCGCCCGAGTCGCGCGATGATGTGACCGGTTCGGGGGACGCGCCGGCGGCACCGCCCACGCGCGAGCGCCGGCACAGCCAGGTCAAGAAGCGAAGGAGACGGTGATGATCAGCCCACGCGAGGCCGTGGAACAGGCGATCTTCGTGGCGGTGGGGGCGGCGTCCCTCACCCGCGATCGCGCTCAGGCGATCGTGGACGACCTCGTGCGCAGGGGGCAGATGACCGACGAGGAGGGGCGCCTCACCGTCGACGGCCTCATGGCGCGGGTGCGTGCCAGCGGCGACACCCAGGGCATCGTCGGCAAGATCGAGGGCGGCATCCACGGGCTGCTGCGCGAGATGGGCATCGCCCAGCGCGACGACATCGCGGACGTCGACCAGCGCATCGCCGAGCTCGAGCACCGCATCCGGCTGCTCGAGGAGGCCGCGGGCACGACGCCCGCTGCCTCCGGCGGGCACGACGCCCCCGCGTCCTAGCGGCACGCCATGGGCCGTGGCGAGCGCAGCAGGACGCTGGCCAGGCTGCGCGAGATCGCGCGGGTGGCGACGAAGCACGGCTTCGGTTACGTCTTCTCGCGGCGCCAGGGCGGGGATCCGGGTGCCGGCGAGGAGGAGTCGTATGAGGACCGCGCCACGCGCGGCAGGCGCCTGCGCGAGATGCTGGAGGAGCTCGGCCCCACCTTCGTGAAGTTCGGGCAGTTGCTCTCCACGCGCCCCGACGTGGTGCCCCCCGACGTCATCGCCGAACTCCGCAAGCTGCAGGACGAGGCACGGCCCGAGCCATTCGAGTCGATCCGCGAGGTGGTGGAGCAGGACCTCGGCCTCACGCTCGAGCAGGCGTTCGAATCGTTCGACCCGGTGCCCATCGGCAGCGCGTCGGTGGGGCAGGTGCATGTGGCGCAGCTGCCGGGCGGGCGCGAGGTGGTGGTGAAGGTGCAGCGGCCCCGTGCGGCGGAGACGCTCAACGCCGACATCGACCTGCTCTACCAGTTGGCGAAGCTCTCGAAGGACCGGGTGAAGCGCCTGGCCTTCATCGACCTCGAGGGCCTGGTCGACGAGTTCGCGAAGACCGTGCGGCAGGAACTCGACTACCGCAACGAGGCGCGCAACGACGAGGCGGTGCGCCGCAACTTCGAGGGCAACGAGCACGTGGTGGTGCCCCGGGTGCACTGGCGCCAGACCACCGGCAGGGTGCTGACCCAGGACCGCATCAATGGTCCCACCCTCGCGCACGCGGACCTCGATGGCATGAGCGCCGATGAGCGTCGCACCCTGGCGTCGCGCATCGCCGAGACGTGGATGCAGATGGTCTTCGGCGACGGCATGTTCCACGCCGACCCGCACCCGGCCAACATCATCGTGCTCGGGCCCGACGAGATCGGGCTCATCGACTTCGGCATGGTGGGCCTGCTCTCGCAGGACGACCGTGAGTCGGCGATCCGCCTGTTCACGGACATCATGAGCCAGAACACCGAGCGGCTGCCGCGCGACCTGCGGGCGCTGGGCATCAGGTATCCGCGTGAGCTCGAGGAGGAGTTCTCGCGGCGCCTGCAGGACCTCATGGCCCGGAACATGGGCATGAGCATGGACGAGCTCGACGTGCGGGAGATCCTGCACGATCTCTTCGGGATCATCTACGAGCTCGAGATCACGCTGCCGTCGCGCTGGATACTCCTCGACAAGGCCCTCGCCACCCTCGCGGGCGTGGCCCTGGAGATCAGCCCCGACTTCAACGTGTTCGAGACCGCCCGCCCCTATGCGCGACGGCTGCTCTACGCGAAGTTCACGCCCGAGCGCATCGCGGGTCGCGTGCAGAACGACCTCGGCCGCTACGCCAACGCCCTGCTCGAGTACCCGCTGCAGTTCGGCGAACTGCTGGAGGAGTTCAAGGATGGCGAGGTGCACGTGGCCATCGACCTCAACGAGCTCAATGAGGCCAGCAACAAGGCGCTCGTGGCGGCCAACCGCATCGCGATCGCCATGGTTGCCGCCGCGGTGATCCTGGCCTCGGGGATCATCGGAACGTTCGTCACCGAGGGGCCGCAGCTGTTCGGGCTGGCGCTCATCGGCGTGCCCGGGTTCATCGCGGGCCTCGTGCTGTTCGGCTGGCTCGTGGTCGGGATGATCCGCAGCGGCAACTGGTAACCCCGGCGTCCGCCCGCGCCGTTACGATCGACCGGGTTGAGCGCCCCTGGCGACACCCATGAGATGACCGCATCGGCGCCGCCGTGGCGTGCGTCGCGGGTGGCATATGCCGACGTGCGCAACCTCGAGCGCGCGCTCGGCTGCTCGGAGCCCATGGCGTGGATCCTCGTGCGTCGCGGCCTGGGCGACCCGGATGCCGCACGGGCCTTCCTCGCCACCGACGGCGACCTGCCCGATCCCCTGCGCATCGACGGCATCGAGGATGCCGCCGCCCGGCTGCGGCAGGCGATCGCCGGCGGCGAGCACGTGGCGATCCACGGCGACTACGACTGCGACGGGGTGTGCTCCACGGCGATCCTCACGCAGGCCCTGCGGGCACGGGGGGCGATGGTGACTCCCTTCCTGCCCAGCCGGTTCACCGACGGGTACGGCGTGTCCGAGGCCACCGTGGAGCGCCTGGCCGACCAGGGTGCCCGCGTGCTCACGTGCGTGGACTGCGGCACCTCGAGCGTCGAGGCGCTCACCCGGGCCACGGAGCTCGGCATGGACGTCATCGTGCTCGATCACCACCTGGCCGCCGGCGCGCGACCGCCGGGCATCATCGTCAACCCCGCCCTCGGCCGCGGCATGGACGCGCTCCCGGCTGCAGCCGGCGTGGTGTTCGACGTCGTGCGCGTGCTCGCCCGGGGCGACGAGGGCCTGCTGGCCGGGGACCCCGAGGAGGGTGTCGACCTCGCCGGTCTTGCCACGGTGGCCGACGCCGTGCCACTCATCGATGGCAACCGGCGCCTGGTGCACCGCGCGCTGCAGTCCATTCGCCGCGGCGAGCGCCCGGGCATCGTGGCCCTGCTCGCGGCCGCTGGCCAGGGCTACCGCGGCATCACGCCGCGCGGGCTGTCGTTCACGCTGGCCCCGGCCATCAATGCGGCCGGGCGGCTGGCGGATGCATCGCGCGCGCTCGACCTGATGATCGAGACCGATCCCATCCGTGCGCGCGAGATCGCCGACGAGATCTGGGATCTCAACGCGCGCCGGCGCGAGGTGGAGCGCCAGGTCACGGCCGAGGCCATCGCCACCGTCGAGGCCGCGGGCGACCTGCAGCCGGTGACGGTGGTGGCGGGGGAGGGGTGGCACGAGGGCGTGGTGGGCATCGTGGCATCGCGCCTGGTCGAGCGCTTCGGCCGCCCGGCAATCGTGCTCTCCACCGACGGGGACGACGCCAAGGGGTCGGGCCGCAGCCTGCCGGGCCTCGACCTGCATGCCATCGTGGCCGACGCCAGCGACAGGCTCACCCGCTGGGGAGGCCACTCCGGGGCCGTGGGGGTGTCGCTCGCCACCGACGACATCCCGGAGTTCCGTGCGGCGATGGTGGCCGCAGCCGATGGGCGGCGCGCCGACCTCGCGCGCGCCGGCACCCGCCAGGTGGACGCCGTGGCGGCGGGCGCCGACCTCACCCTGGCCAACGCCGAGGAGCTCGAGGCGCTCGCGCCCTTCGGCCGCGGCAATCCCGAGCCGCGACTGGTCGTTCCCGGCTGCGCTGTCTCGGGCATCTCACGCGTGGGAGAGGGCCGGCACCTGAAGGCGCGGCTGTCCGCGGGTGGCGTGGGCGTGCCCGCCATCGGGTTCTCGATGGGGCGCCGCGCCGACGAGGTGCGCGACGCCGGGGAGGACGCCCGCTTCGACGCGGTCGCGAAGCTCGAGGTGGAGCGGTGGCAGGACACCATGGGCCCGCGGGTGTCGCTGGAGGACCTCGCGCAGTTGCCCGCCGGCCCGAGCGTGGCCGGTCACTGCGCGGACGCGTGCGATAGCGGCTGCGAACTGCGCGTGCAGCCGGCGGCCATCGCCGCCATGGTGTCCGACCCCTTCGGGCCGTCGGCCCCGGTGGAGGGGGTTGCCGCGCCCCGGGAGGTGCGCGATCGCAGGGGCGAGGGGCGCGCCCTGTCGCTCATCTGCGCGCTGGCGGGTGCCGACGGGGGCGTGGCCGCGGTGGTGGCCGACGTGCCGCGCCGACGCGGGGCACTGGCGGACGTGCTGTACCCGGGGCGCCTGGGCGTGGAGGTCGCGGTGCTGGGTGGTGGCAGGTGCGACCCCGAGGCCGTGCGCGGGCGGCTCGCCCTGGCCCGTGGGGGCCCGGTGCTCGTGCTGCTCGACTACGCGGCGCTGGCAGAGGTTCCGCTGCCGCCCGACGTGCACCTGGTGGCCGTCGACCCTCCGATGAGCGATGTGCAGGCCGAGTGGCTGCGTGCCGCCGCCGCGCACCGCGTGGTGCATCTGGCGTGGGGCGCGGATGAGGCCGACCTTGCGCTGCGGGTGGCGCTGGGCGATCTCGCCGTGCGCGACGTGGCGCGCTCGCTCTGGCCCGGCATCGCCGCGCGCCCCGAGGGCGTGCCGTGGGGGCCGAAGTGCGACCTGCTGCTGGCGGGTGACGGCCCGGTGGCGCGATCGCCGCGCTCGGTGGCCATCGCCCTCGCGGCGCTGTCGGAGGCCGGCCTGGTGCAGGTGGGCCCCGGGGGCATTGCGATGGTGCCGGGCGCGGGGCAGGCCGATCTCGACGCCGGTGCGGTGGGCCTGCGCGCGGCGGCGCTGTCGGATGAAGCGCGCGTGATGGCATCCCGCGCCCTCACGATGGATGTGCTCGGCAGCATCCCGGAATGGCTGCCCGAGCCCACAGGCGCGTTATCGTAGGCGTCGTGGGTACTCCGCTCGCAGACCTCGGCCTCTCCTCGTCCACCGGCGACGCCGATCTCGAGGCCCTCGTGCGCGAGGTGCTCGAGCACCACCCCACGGCCGACGCCGAGGCCATTCGGCGCGCGTATCGCTACGCCGACGAGAAGCACCGGGGCCAGATGCGCCACTCCGGCGAGCCCTACATCACGCATCCGTTGGGGGTGGCGCGCATCGCGGCGGGTCTCGGGCTCGACCCCGAGACCATCCAGGCGGCGCTGCTGCACGACGTGGTGGAGGACACCGGCGCCTCGCGTGAGGACATCGAGGCGGAATTCGGGCCGCGGGTGGCCGCCCTCGTTGACGGCGTCACCAAGCTCACGCGCATCCACTTCGAGAGCCAGGAGGAGCGGCAGGCCGAGAACTACCGCAAGCTCATCATCTCGATGTCGTCGGACATCCGGGTGCTGCTGGTCAAGCTGTGCGACCGGCTTCACAACATGCGCACGCTGTCGTACATGAGCAAGGCCAAGCAGATGCAGAAGGCGCGCGAGACCCTCGAGGTCTACGCCCCGCTCGCCCATCGCCTGGGAATCCACTCCCTCAAGTGGGAGCTCGAGGACCTGGCGTTCGCCGCACTGCACCCCAAGCGCTACGCGGAGATCCAGCAGATGGTCAACCAGCGCCGGGCCGACCGCGAGGAGTACGTGGCCGAGGCCGGGGAGATCCTGCGCGCCGAGCTGCTCGACGTGGGGATTGAGCCCGTGGAGATCACGGGCCGCGCAAAGCACTTCTACTCGATCTACGAGAAGATGACCCGCAAGGGCAAGGAATTCAACGAGATCTACGACCTCACCGCGATGCGGGTGATCGTCGACTCGGTGAAGGACTGCTACGGCGCGGTGGGCATCATCCACTCGCTGTGGAAGCCCATGCCGGGGCGCTTCAAGGACTTCATCGCCATGCCGCGGCTCAACATGTACCAGTCGCTGCACACCACGGTCATCGGCCCCCACGGCAGCCCGCTGGAGATCCAGATCCGCACCCCCGAGATGCACCGCACCGCCGAATACGGCGTGGCCGCGCACTGGCGCTACAAGGAGGAGGCCCGCGGCGTGCCCGGGGCCGAGGGCGGCGCCCCCGGCGACGACAAGCTCGGGTGGCTGGCCGGAATGATGGACTGGCAGCGCGACACCTCGGACCCCGCCGAGTTCATGGACACGCTGCGCAGCGACCTCTACTCGGCCGAGGTGTACGTGTTCACGCC
>JAFMJQ010000100.1 GCA_017853415.1 Thermoleophilia bacterium
CCACGGGTGGGCGCAAGGCCACCACCCGCAGGACCAGCCGGTGAACGAGGCCCTCCTCACAGGCCTGGCGCCCGCGCGGCGCGAGGCCGTGGAGAAGGCCCTCTCGGGCGAGCGGCTCTCGCGCGCCGACTCGCTCGCGCTCGCGGGTGCACGGGGCGCCGAGCACCCCGCCCTGTGGGCCGCGGCCGCGCACATGCGTGACCTCACGCGGCCGGCCATCGTCACCTACTCGCGCAAGGTGTTCATCCCCCTCACCAACCTGTGCCGCGACGTCTGCTCGTACTGCACGTTCGCGGTCGACGAGGACAGCCCGCGGGCCAAGACCCTCTCGCCCGATGAGGTGCGCCGCATGGCCGAGGAGGCCCGCGACCTCGGGTGCAAGGAGGCCCTCTTCTGCATCGGCGACCGGCCCGAGGTGCGGTGGCCCAAGTACCGCGACATCCTCCGCGGCTTCGGCCACGAGAGCACGCAGTCGTACCTGGTGGCCATGTGCCGCATGGTCATGGAGGAGTACGACCTGCTCCCCCACCCCAACGCGGGAATCATGAGCGAGCGCGAGCTGCGCGAACTGCGCGAGGTGTCGCCCAGCCAGGGGATCATGCTCGAGAGCACCTCCGAGCGGCTCTGCGCCCCCGGTGGCCCCCATGAGCACGCCCCCGACAAGCAGCCGCGCACACGCCTGGCCATGATCCGCCGGGCGGGGAAGCTGCGCATCCCGTTCACCACGGGCATCCTCATCGGCCTCGGCGAGACCGAGGACGAGCGCGTGGACGCCCTCCTGGCCATCCGTGACCTGCACGATGAGTACGGGCACATCCAGGAGGTCATCGTGCAGAACTTCCG
Organism: Thermoleophilia bacterium; assembly: GCA_017853415.1. Classification (GTDB taxonomy): domain Bacteria; phylum Actinomycetota; class Thermoleophilia; order Miltoncostaeales; family Miltoncostaeaceae; genus SYFI01. The sequence goes on from JAFMJQ010000100.1 coordinate 844, forward strand.
GGCCAAGCCCGAGACCCCCATGGCCGATGCCGGCGAGCCCGGCCTCATCGAGCTCATGACCACCTGCGCAATCGCGCGCCTGGTGCTCGGCCCCGACATGAACCTGCAGGCGCCGCCCAACCTCTCGGCCGACTACGGACCGCTGCTGCTCACCGGCATCAACGACTGGGGCGGCGTGTCGCCGGTGTCACCCGACTTCATCAACCCCGAGCGCCCGTGGCCCGACCTCGACCTCATGGCCGGCATGTGCCACGAGTCGGGCTACCCGCTGCGCGAGCGGCTCACCGTGTACCCCGAGTACGCCCTCGATCCCGAGTGGGTCGACCCGGGCGTCATGCCCTACGTGAAGGCGCTGGCCAACGACGCCGGATATCCGCGCGAGGACGTCCACGTGGCCGCCGAGGCCGCCGCCTGATGGATCGCGTCACCCTCCTGCGCCTCGGCCACGACCGCTCCGACGGCGGCACCGCCCGCGAGTCGGCCACGTGGGACGAGGCCTCCATCGGCGACGCCCTGTCGGCGCGCATCCTCCCGGTGTCGATGGGCGACCCCGACCGCGGCTGCGCGGCCTTCGTGACCTCGTGGGACCAGGCCATCGCCCTGCACGACGACGGCGTGGACGGCATCCGCATCACCGTGCTGCACGATGGCGCGCGCGCCGACGTGCTTGATGGCGTGGTGCGATCAGGCGCGGCGTTCCTGCGCACCACGCCCGAGCGCCTCGCCGAGGCCGTGGACATCGCCGGGCTCCCCGCCTGCGACGTGCGCGTGTCGGTGGTGGCGGGCGACCTCGACGATGCCGTGGCGGCCGTGCGCGCAGGCGCGCGCGACGTTGTGGTGCACGAGTGGGATGACCACCAGCTGGCCGCACTGCGCGACGCGATCCTCCCCGAGGTGCTCGTGGAGCGCACGGCGCTGCCGCTGGGCACGCCCATCGAGGCCGTGCGTGACCGCATCGCGATGCCGCTGTTCACGTGCTGGCTGCAGCAGGTGGACACCCGCGGCGCCGCCCGGCCGCGCCACCCATGGGCCCCGGGCAAGGACATGCACCCGCCGGTGCCCGCGCGGCGCATGAGCTCCGAGTGGCCGGACGCCGGGTGGATGGACGCCGACCAGGCGGTGGACCTCGACCGCGTGCCCCCCGACCTCGCGGGAATCCTCGAGCGGTCCCTGGCGGGAACCCCGCCCACGGTGGCCGAGATGGTGCGCATGTTCGAGGCGCGCGGCGTGGAGGTGGACGTCATCGCCCACGTGGCCGACCAGCTGCGCGAGCGCGCCAACGGCGACCAGGTCACCTACGTGGTGAACCGCAACATCAACTACACCAACCAGTGCTACTTCCGGTGCGGCTTCTGCGGCTTCTCGCGCGGGCCCAAGAGCTACAACGCGCGAGAGACCCCCTATCGCATGGACCTCGACGAGGTGGTCACCCGCTCGCAGGAGGCCTGGGACAGGGGCGCCACCGAGGTGTGCCTGGTCGGCGGCATCCACCCCGACTTCACGGGCGACTTCTACGCGTCGGTGCTCGAGAGCATCAAGGGCGCGCTGCCCGACATGCACGTGCATGCCTTCACGCCCCTCGAGGTGTGGCAGGGCGCGCACACCCTCGGCGTTCCTGTGCGCGAGTACCTCGAGCGGCTCAAGGCGTCGGGGCTGGGATCGCTTCCCGGCACCGCCGCGGAGATCCTCGACGACGACGTGCGCGAGCACCTGTGCCCCGACAAGATCCGCACGGCCGAGTGGGCCGAGGTGATGATCGCCGCCCACGAGAGCGGAATCCGCGCCACCAGCACCATCATGTGCGGGCACATCGACGGCCCGGTCTCATGGGCCAACCACTACGAGGTGCTCAGGCAGATCCAGCGGCGCACCGGGGGCTTCACGGAGTTCATCCCGCTGCCCTTCGTGCACATGGCGTCGCCCATCTTCCTGCAGGGCCGCTCGCGGCCGGGCCCCACCTGGGACGAGGTGGTGCTCGTGCACGCGGTCGCACGCCTCGCGTTCGACGGGCTCATCCCCAACATCCAGGCATCGTGGGTGAAGCTGGGCCTCGACGGCGGTGCCAACCTGCTGCACGCCGGCTGCAACGACATGGGCGGCACGCTCATGAACGAGAGCATCAGCCGCTCGTCGGGCGCCTCGCATGGCGAGGAGGTGACGGCCGATGAACTCGAGGCCGCCATCCGTGCCCACGGCCGCGTGCCCGCCCGGCGCAACACGCTCTACGAGATCATCGAGGCACCGGTCTGACCCGATCCCGGTGCCGGGGGTTCAGCCGCCGGCCTTGTCGCGGTCACGGAGCGTGCGCAGCATGTTCTCGACGCGGGCGAACTTGAGGCGCGGCCGCCCCAGCTCCTCGCCCTTCGCCACCTCACGGGCATCGATGTACTTCCAGTCGTCGAACGACACCACCTCGCCCTGGCGCTCGGCGAGGAAGCGCTCGAACACCTTGGCCGGCAGCACGTCGCGTCGCAGGCGCTGATCGCGGACGTCCTCGAGGAGCATCTCGACGGTCTCCTGGGCATCGGGCTTGTTGGTGCCGATGATGCCGTTGGGCCCGCGCTTGATCCACCCCGCGGCGTACTCGCCTGAGCGTGGCTGGCCGGTGAGCGGCTCGATCACCCGGCCGCGGTCGTTCGGGATCGTCGCGCTGATGGGATCGAACGGCACGCCGGGCAGGCCCACGCCCTGGTAGCCGATGGCCCGGAACACGACGTCGGCGGGGATCACCTCGCGCTCATCGGTGGAACGGGCCCGCAGCTCGCCGTTGTTGCCGCGGTAGAGCTCGTTCCGCACCACCTCGACGCCCGTGACGCGCTCCTTGCCCAGGATCTCCACCGGGGACACCAGGAACCTGAAGACGATGCGCCGGTCGGTGTCGCGCGCGGGGCGCACCGACAGCTCGCGCAGCAGCTCGAGCACCTGATCGCGACCGCGATCGGGCGCCTGCTCGGTGTCGTGCAGCGAGTGCGGGTCGAGGTCCATGTCGGCGGGGTCGACCACCACGTCGATGTCGTCGCGGTCGGCCAGCTCCTTGAGCTCGCGATAGGTGAAGGCGGCCTGGGCCGGGCCGCGCCGCCCGAGGATCGTCACCTGCCGCACCTTGTTCTCGGACAGCGCGCGCAGGGCGTGGCCGCCGATGTCGGTGGCCGCGAGCTCGTCGGGCGGCAGCATGAGCACCCGCGCGACATCCATGGCCACGTTGCCGTTGCCCACCACCACCACGTTGTCGCCCGAGAAGTCGAAGGTGAGGTTGCGCTGGTCGGGGCTGGCGTTGTACCAGCCCACGAAGTCGCTGGCGCCGTGGCTGCCGGGCAGGTACTCGCGGGGGACGCCCAGCCGGCGGTCCGAGCGGGCACCGACGCAGTAGATGACCGCGTGGAAGTACTCGAGCAGGTCCTCGTGCTCGAGGTCGGTGCCGAACTCCACATTGCCGCGGAAGCGGAAGTCGGGGTTCTGGGCGATCTTGTCGTACACCCGGGTGACCGACTTGATCTTGGGGTGATCGGGGGCCACGCCCGCCCGCACCAGGCCGAACGGCGTGGGCAGCCGGTCGAACATGTCCACCTGCTTGTGGATGTCGTCCTGCGCGAGGATGTGCTCGGCCGCATAGAAGCCCGACGGACCGGACCCGATGATGGCCACCCTCAGCGGGTTGCGCTGGCTGCCCACCGGCACCTAGATCACCACCCCGTCGTCGTCCACGCGCGCGCGGAAGACGTCCTGGTCCTCGCGGCGCACGAGGTCGCGCAGGGTTCCGGGCGCCGGAGCGGTCACCAGCCCGCGCACAAGAGCCGCCGGCCGCCCCGACGACTTCCCGATGAGCATCCCCGCAGCCGCCGCGATCTCATCACCCAGCGCCTGGTCTGTGGCCACCAGCATCCTCCCCTCCCTGTCGCGTCCGCCACGATGATCCATGACCGGATCGAATCCGGCCACCCCAACCGCAACGTTCACGAGGCCGCGCCGGAACGCGCGCCCATGGGTGTCGGTGATCACCACGCCCACGCGGCCACCCGCCGCCCGTGACAGCGCGTGCTGTATGCGCCGCGCGGATGCATCGGGATCCACCGGCAGCAACACCACCGTGCCGTCGGCGGTATTGGAGGCATCCACGCCCGCGTTCGCGCAGATGAACCCGTGGTGCGTCTCGCACACCACCAGCGACCGGCGGCGGCGCACCACCTTGCGGCTCTCGCCGAGGATCACCTCGCAGAGCGCCGGATCCTTGCCCGTCTCATCCGCCAGGCGGCGCGCGGCATCCCCGGGCTCGACGTCCGCCAGGCGCACCACGCGGCCCTCGGCCTTGCTCACCACCTTGTGCGCCACGGCCAGCACGTCACCCGGCGCCAGGCCCGCATCAACCGCCACGGCCGTGAGCATGCCCGCGATGTCGTCGCCGGGCACCACCTCGGGCAGCGCACCCAGCACCATCACGTGCACCTCGTCACCCGGCGCCGACCCCAGCGCCCCGCGTGCGCTCACCCCGCCGCCCCGGCGGCGCCGTGCGCGAGGCCCAGTCGCGCGAGCGCCCGGCCGGTGGCGCCGTCCGGCTCGCGGCGCACCAGCTCGGCGAGGTCATCCGGCGTGTCCACGTCGAGCGCGATGCCGGGGTGGTCCACGACCTCGGCCCGCACCCCGAGGGCCCGCGCCTGCGCGAGATGGTGCACCAGCGAGTCGGGCCCGAGCTGGGGCACCATGGCGTGGGGCGGCGTGAGCAGCATCGCGTTGGTGCCCGTGCCGTCCTCGGAGCGTGCGAGCACCACGGCCTCGCCCTCGGGCGCCGCCCCGATGAGGTGATCGATGTCGGCCGCGGTGATGAGCGGGAGGTCGCTCACCACGACCAGGGCGCTAAGGGAGTCGAGCGCCGCCACGCCCAGCGACACCGCCGCGTTTATGCCCTGCGGGGGATCGTGATCGGGCACGGTGCGTGCGCCGATGCTCTCGGCCACCGCGCAGGCACGGGCATCGGAGGTGACCACCACGATCTCGCCCAGGCGCGTGCTGCCGGCCAGCGCCGCCAGCACATCGCCCAGCATCGCCGACTGCAGCACGCGGCGCTC
>JAFMJQ010000101.1 GCA_017853415.1 Thermoleophilia bacterium
CGGACGAGGCGTGGAGTGAGGTGGAAGATCACCGCGTCCTTGCGCACGCCATCGGGGGCGAGGGGCGCGCCGACACCCATCGCCAGACCGCGGAACTCGTGGTGGAACTCGTCGTCGCACTGGGGAATTAGACTCACCCGGTGGCGACCGCCGATTCCCTCATCCGCACGGGGCCCCTGTTCCGCAACCTCACCCGACGGGAGATGCGGCAGCGGTACAAGGCGTCTGCGCTCGGGCTCGGGTGGACCCTCATCAACCCGCTCCTGGTGGTGGCGGCCTACTGGGTGGTGTTCAAGTTCCTCTTCGGAACGCCCATCCCGAACTACGCGCTCTTTCTCTTCGTGGGGCTCATGGTGTGGTCGCTGTTCTTCGGCGGCATCTCCGTGGGCTCGCAGAGCCTCATCGCGAATGCATCACTGGTCACGAAGGTGCGATTCCCCCGCTCGATCATCCCGGCGGCGGCGATCTCGGCGAATGCCGTCATTGCCCTGGTGATGCTGGTCATCGCGCTGCCGCTCTGCATCTGGCAGACGACCGGTTCCCTCATTCCGCTGGTCGCCCTGCCGGTGTTCCTGGCCCTCACGTTCGGCCTCACGATCGGGCTGGGGCTCATCCTCTCGGCCGTCAACGTCTATTTCCGCGACGTCGAGCACGTGCTGCAGGCCATTGGCGTGCCGTGGTTCTTCATCACGCCGATCTTCTACACGTACGACACCCTGCCCGCGGCGGCGCAGCAGCACGAGACGATCATCTCGATCCTGCACTGGGGCAACCCGATCTCGCCGTTCGTCATCGCCGTCCAGGACACCCTGTTCTTCGGCACCTGGCCCAGCATCGGGGACACCATCTACTGCGTGGTGGCCACCGCGGTGGCGCTGGCCGTGGGGTGGCTGGTGTTCCGCCGCCTGGAACCCGAGATGGCCGTGGAGCTGTGAGCGGGGCGGCGCCGGCGCCGGGCGCGCTGCGGGTCACCAACGCGTCGCGGCGCTTCAAGGTGGTGCACGAGAAGAGCACCACGCTGAAGGAGCTGCTCGTGCGCCGCAGGCGCACGCGGTACACGGAGCTGTGGGCGCTGGACGACGTCTCGTTCGAGATCCGCCCCGGCGAGGCCGTGGGCATCGTGGGTCGCAACGGGTCGGGCAAGAGCACGCTGCTCAAGCTGCTGGCGGGCATCATCCCGCCGCACCATGGAACCGTCGAGGCGGGCGGCTCCCTTGCCTCGATGCTTGAACTCGGCGCGGGCTTCCACCCCGACTTCACCGGCCGCGAGAACGTCTTCATGAACGGCGCCATCCACGGGCTGTCCGACCGCGAGGTGGCCGAGCGGCTGGATGACATCGTCGACTTCGCCGGACTCGCGGAGTTCATCGACATGCCGGTGCGCACCTACTCGAGCGGAATGCAGATGCGCCTGGCCTTCGCCGTGGCATCGCACGTCGAACCCGACATCATGCTGCTGGATGAGGTTCTCGCGGTGGGAGATGAGGCCTTCCAGCGCAAGTGCATGGGGCGCATCTACGAGTTCCGGCGCAGGGGCGGCACCCTGGTCTTCGTGTCGCACGATCCCAACGCCGTGGAGCACGTCTGCAGCCGGGCGATCCTGCTCGACGGCGGCAAGATGCTGATGGACGGCGATCCGCACGACGTGATGGAGCGCTACCACCGGCTGCTGGCCGCGGACGCCACGGCGCCGGTCGTGGCCCCCTCCGTCGAGGTCGCCGTCGACGATGACCCGCCGCCCGCCGATTCGGTGCCGCGTGGCTGGGGCACGGGCGAGGCCGTCATCGAAGACGTCCAAATCAGGTCCTCGGGGACGCCCACGACGAGCCTCATCTCCGGTGACCCGGCCGAGATCGTGATCGTGGTCCGGGCTGCCGAGCCGGTGCCCACTCCCAGCGTGGGAATAAGCATCACCCTCGGCGACGGCACGCTGCTGTTCGGCACCAACACCCGCCTGTCCGAGTTCACCCTCGACGAGATCCACGGCCTGGTGCGAATCGGGTTCGAGATCCCCGCACTCGCCCTGCACGAAGGGACCTTCGACGTAACGGTCGCCGTGCACTCGCAGGACGAGTCGACCGTCTACCACTGGATCGACCGGGCCGCGTCATTCTCCGTGTACGCGCGCGAGGCGGGGGTCGGACCTGCGGCGGTTGCCGGCAGGTGGGTCCTCGAGCCCGCGCGAACGGGTGAGCGCACCAGCGCGAACACGGGCTGAGGCGTGCCGCAGCTGATCTTCACGACCATCGTGCGGCCCGGCGAGGCACCGCTGGCCCACCGCCTGGCGGAAGACCTCGCCGGGCATCACCCGGGCGCGCCACTCCACGTGCTGACCCTGCCGCCCATCGGGTCGACCAACGCACCCCCGGGAGACGTGGGCCACGCGTTCGCGGTGGGCGATCTCGGCCTCAGCGCGGAGCAGGTCGCGCTCGCCCAGGTCGCCCTGGCGCCGGAGGAGCTTCGAATGGCGCTTGCGCCGGCGCTGTGCGCCCGGCTGCTGGAGGATGCGGAGCACCCCGTCGTATTCCTGGCGCCAGACACCCTGTTGATGGGTGCCGTGCCCGATGTCCCCGTCGACGCCATCAGCCTGGCCGCCCGCTTCCTGAATCTCCCGGATGACGACCGCACGCCGTCTGCGGCGGACCTTGCGGGGATGTCGACCTTCGACGGCGGTTGGCTCACCGTGCCGCCGGGCGCCCGGGAATCGCTCGACCGGATGAGCGCGGCGATCTGGGCCCACGATGTACCCGTCGCAGGTGCGGTGATCCATGCCTGGAACACGCTCCCTGCACAGGCACGCTGCGAGGTGGTCGACGACGCCGGCACCGCAGTGGCCTACTGGAACATCCCCGAGCGCGGGGAACTGATGCTGGACCGGGACACCTCCGGCATCACGTCCCTTCGCCTTCCGGGCTTCTCGCCGGACCGGCCCCACCTTCTCAGCAGCGATCAGGGCGACTCACCGCGCGTGCTCCTCAGCGAGTACCCCGCCCTGCGGGACCACCTTCTCGGGCACGCGTCGCGCCTGCGTGCACTCGGCTTGACGGAATGCGGCAACGAACGCTTCGGCGACATCGAGATCGACGACCACGTGCGCGCGGCAGTCATCCACGCCATGAATGCCGAGGCCGACGCGATGGCGATCTGCGTCGCGTCCATCGCGGCGGGCCCCGACGCCTTCGGCAACTGGCTGGCGGAGAGCCCCCCGGGGGCGGCGACCGAGGGCATGTCCCGGTACCTGCTCGGGGTCTGGGCATCCGATGATCATGCGCGGGCCCTCTTCCCGAACCCCCTCGATGACCACGCCGAGCCCTTCCTCGACTGGGTCAGGGCACATGGCGCGACAGACGCCATGCCTGCGGCACTCCGGCCCGCCGTGCTCCCCCGCGCGGAAGCCCGGACGGCGGTGCCCGATGGCGAAGCCCTGGAGCCCGGGGTGAACCTGGTCGGGTTCCTCCGGGCGGGATTCGGCATCGGCGAGGCAACGCGCCTGTTCGCGCAGGCGCTCGACGAGGGCGCCGTTCCCCACGCGGCGATCTCGCTGAACCACCAGGACCTGCAGGACCTCGTCGCACTGGACGGTGGGTCGGATGCCCCCCGGTTCGACACGAACCTCATCTGCGTGAACGTCGACTGGCTCGATCTCGTATCGCGGCGGCTGGGGTCGACCTTCCTCACGTCCCGGTACACGATCGGCACGTGGTGGTGGGAGAGCAACGTCCTGCCCGAGAGGCTCGCCCAGCGCATTCCCGACTTCGACGAGCTCTGGGTGGGCAGCCAGTTCATCGCGGATGCCCTAGCGTCCTATGCCCAGATTCCCATCCGCGTGTTCCCACTGCCCATCCCCGTGCCGCCCGATGCCCCCGCCGCCGACCGGAACGCCCTGGACCTGCCCGAGGGCTTCCTGTTCATGTTCTCGTTCGACTTCAACAGCACGGTCGAGCGCAAGAACCCGGCGGGCGTGATCGAGGCCTTCACCATGGCCTTCGCACCGGACGATGGCGCCGCGCTGGTGATCAAGACGATCAACGGCCATCGCCACCTCGCGGCGCTGGAGGAGCTGCGTGCGCTGGCGAGCGGCCGACCCGATATCCAGATCGTGGATCGCTTCCTCCCCGCCGACCAGCGCGACGCATGGGCCCGGGCATGCGACTGCTACGTGTCGCTGCATCGATGCGAGGGCTTCGGCCTGACCATGGCCGAGGCGATGGCGCTGGGCAAGCCGGTAATCGCCACTGCGTACTCGGCGAACCTCGACTTCATGGACTCCAGCACCGCGCTGCTTGTGGGATACGACGAATGGGTGCTCAGCCGCCAGAGCGGCCCCTACCCCCCGGGCACGCGCTGGGCCGAGCCGAAGGTCGACGAGGCGGCTGCGTTCATGCGGCAGATGTACGACGATCCCGAGTCGGGTCGCGTGCTCGGGGCACGGGCACGAGAGCACATCCGCACCACCCGAACGCACGCCGCCTTGGCAGGCTTTGTGCGGGACCGCCTTGAGGAGATCCGCATGACCGAACCCCGGGCCAACGGAGATGCGTGGAACGAGCCCCTCCCGGCGCCGTTGCAAGACGCCATGAACTACGACAGCGCGCGCCGCAGAGCCACCCGGGGTATCCAGGGGCGCGCGGTCGAGCGGCTGGTCAAGCCCTACTCGGCGCCCGCCGACGCGATGATCGAACGCCTGCTCGCCACCGATGAGTGGATCTTCACCAACGGCGAGCGCCGTGACAGGGGCATCGAGCGGCGGCTCGACGAGGTGGAGCGGGCGATCGTCCGCCTGACTTCCGAGGCCCGTGTCGTCGAGCAGCGGGCCCACGACGATCTCACCCGCGCCGTGGACGACCTCTCGGACCGCCTCTATCCGCGCCTCTACATGGACACGCCGGGCGAACTCCTTCTGACGACCGATGGCGGGGATCAGATACTCGGGTACGACACCGACACGGGGCACGTCGATGTATCGGATACGTACGCCGACTTCGAGGACGTCTTCCGCGGGCCGCCCGACCGGGTGAAGCCGGGGCTCATGCCCTACGTCGACCTGCTGGCGGGGCACGATCCCATCCTGGACGTCGGCTGCGGGCGAGGCGAGATGCTCGACCTGCTTGCGGGGGCGGGCCTGCAAGCCTCGGGTGTCGACAGCGACGCCGGCATGGTGGGCAGAGCACGACAGAGGGGGCTGGACGTCGCCGACGGGGACGCCACGGAGTACCTGCGCGAGGAGATCCCCGCGGGCTCGCTGGGCGCAATCTTCAGCGCGCAGGTGGTAGAGCACATCCCGTGGCCAGCACTCGCTGAGTTCCTCGCGGCGTCATACGCGGCCCTCCGTCCGGGCGGACTCTTCATCGCCGAGACAGTAAATCCACACTGCTTGCAGTCGCTCAAAGCATTCTGGTTGGACCCAACGCACCAGCACCCGATCTTTCCGGAGGCCATGCTTGCGTTCTGTCGCTCGGCTGGCTTTCGGCGAGGACGCATCCGGTTCTCACGTGCAGCCACTTCGCTTGAGGAAGCCCGCCGCATTTCAGACTCGTACGCGGTGGTCGCGCATCCTTAGTGACGTAGCGAGCACATGACGACCCTGCTTCTAACCATTCTCTACGGAGTGACCGTAACGGTCGCCGGCCTGGGCGTGGTAGCGCCTCTGGCACGACACAAGCCACTTTGGGTCGTCGGAGCACCTGTTGCCGGGATGGGCCTTCTCGCCGCCCTCGGGACTGGCGTATCGCCGCTCCTCTCCATGCACACCACCGCATGGGCGGTCTTCTTGCCCGTGACCCTGGCCTCTGGGCTAGTCGGGGTCATTCTGCTGCGCGGAACACCTCTACCTAAGCGGCATCTTGCGGTTCCAGCCGGCCTGTACCTCGGGGCCATGGTGCTGGCATCT
>JAFMJQ010000021.1 GCA_017853415.1 Thermoleophilia bacterium
TCCGACACCTCGGGCGCCGCGCCGGACTTCGGCACCTGGTGGAAGGAGAACTGGGGAACCGTCGTGAGGGTCACCGTGGCCGTCGGCATCGGCACGGCCGTGGGCGTGCTCACGGCAGGCGCCGGGAGTTCGGTGGCCACGGCGGTGGCCTGGGGTCTGCTCTCGGGTGCCGCCGCCGGCGCGGCCAGTGACTACGGAGCGCAGGTGGTCGGCAACTACATCGATGGCAAGGGCAGCGCGAGCTGGACCGACATCGACTGGGTGTCGTTCGCCATCTCGGCGGGCACGGGCGCGGTGCTCGGAGGCCTCGGTGGGGGACTCCGGGCCTTCCGGGCCGGCAGCCCATGGACGCCCAGGGGCGGCGCAGCCACCTACAACTTCCCGGGGCACAAGGTGGTGGTGCGGGGCGCCGATAACGTCCGTGCCGCGAATGGGTTCCTCTCCGAGAACGGCGACTTCGTGGCCACGCGGCTGACCTACCGGAACGGCGCCAAGCCGGTTGCGCTCGGTCAGCGGTCCAACAACGTGGTGATCGACCTCCGCGATGCGACCAATGCGGAGCACGGCTTGATGGTGGGGGGCGACGCGACGATCTTCGGCTTCAGCCCCGAGCTCGTGACGCGCTCAGGGCGCGTTGACTTCAGCTCCATCTACGCGTTCGGCGGGCTCGCCGGCTAGCCCGGTGGTAACGCCGCGCCCTACGGCATGAGCGACTGCAGGCCCCACCGGTTGATCAGCAGCTGGTAGGAGCCATCCCTCTTCATGGTGGCGAGCGCGCGGTTCATGGCGACGCGGAGGGAGTCGCGCTCCTGGTTGAACGCCAGGCCGTACTGCTGGTTGACGGCGATGACGCCGGCGTAGCGGAACTTGCTCGAGTTGTTCTTCACGTACCAGCGCGACTGTCCGTAGTCGTTGATCACGGCGTTGACCTGGGCGTCGAGCAGCGCCTTGTAGGTGGCCTGCATGGTGGGGTACTGGCGCACCCTGGCTCCCTGGATGCCCCGTGCCACGGGCACTGCGGTTGACCCCTGCAGCACGCCGATCACCTGGCCCTGCAGCGTGCGGCGCGAGACGATGCCCGTGGTGCCGCGGCGGGTGACGATGCCCATGTTGGCCTGCAGGTAGGGGCTGCCGAAGTCCACGATCGCCGCCCGCTGCGGCGTGATGGTGATGGACGACGCGCCCATCATCGCCTGCCCGTTGTCCACGGCGTTGAGCAGGTTGTCGAACGTGACCACGCGCCACGTGACGTCCCTCGCCCCGGCGAGGCGCGCCATGCGCTCCACGAGCTGGATGTCGAAGCCCGTGAGCTTGCCGCCCTGGCGGATGTCGAACGGCCCGTTGCCGCTGATGGTGAGCGCGGTGACCACCCTGGGCACCTGCGCGGTGGCGGTGGACACCCCGGCCAGCACGGTGCCGGCGGCGGCGATGGCGACGAGGGCGAAGACGGGGCGGCGCATGGATCCTCCGGGACGGGGTGGTGGGGCCGTGGTTCGGCCGTCAGGCGTCAGCGTACGCGTCGACCGGCAGGCACGAGCAGGTGAGGTTACGGTCGCCGTGCACCGAGTCGATGCGTCCGACCGGCGGCCAGTACTTCGTGGCCTCCAGGCCCGCCACCGGGAATGCGGCCAGGTCGCGGCTGTAGGGCCGCTCCCACGAATCGGTGGCCACATCGGCGGCGGTATGCGGTGCGTGGCGCAGCGGGCTGTCGTCGGGCGACCACTCGCCGGCCTCCACCCGCGCGATCTCGTGACGGATCTCGATCATGGCGTCGCAGAAGCGGTCGAGCTCGACGAGCGGCTCGCTCTCGGTGGGCTCCACCATGAGCGTGCCCGCCACGGGGAACGACATCGTGGGCGCGTGGATTCCGTGGTCGATGAGCCGCTTGGCGATGTCGTCGACGGTGACGCCCGAGGCGTCCTTGATGGGCCGCATGTCGAGGATGCACTCGTGCGCCACGCGATCGTTTGCCCCGGTGTGCAGGATGGGATAGTGCGGTGACAGCCGCGCGGCCACGTAGTTGGCCGAGAGGATCGCCACCTTGGTGGCCTCGGTGAGCCCCTCGCCGCCCATCATCGTGATGTACGCCCAGGGGATGGGCAGGATTCCCGCCGATCCCCATGGCGCCGCCGACACCGGGCCCACGCCGGTGTCGGGGCCGGCGTCCGCGCGCAGGGGGTGGTTGGGCAGGTGCGGGGCCAGATGCGCGCGCACCGCCACCGGGCCCACGCCGGGGCCGCCGCCACCGTGCGGGATGCAGAAGGTCTTGTGCAGGTTCAGGTGCGAGACGTCGGCCCCGAACTCGCCGGGCTTCGCAAGGCCCACGAGCGCATTGAGGTTGGCGCCGTCCACGTACACCTGCCCGCCGTGCTCGTGCACGATCGCGCAGATCTCGCCCACGCCCTCCTCGAACACCCCGTGGGTGGAGGGGTAGGTGATCATGATCGCCGCAAGCCGGTCGCCGGCCTCGGCGGCCTTCTCGCGCAGCTCCGCGAGGTCGACGTTGCCGTCGGCGTCGCATCCCACCACCGTCACGCTCATGCCGGCCATCACGGCCGATGCCGGGTTGGTGCCGTGCGCCGATGACGGGATGAGGCACACGGTGCGCTGGTCGTCACCGGCCGCCAGGTGGTAGGCCCTGATCGCCAGCAGGCCCGCGAGCTCGCCCTGCGATCCGGCGTTGGGCTGCAGCGACACGGCGTCGTAGCCGGTGACCTCGCACAGCGCGCCCTCGAGGTCGCGGATCATCTGCAGGTAGCCCTGCGCCTGGTCGTCCGGCGCGAACGGGTGGATGTTCGCGAACTCCGGCCAGGTGACCGGCTGCATCTCGGTGGTGGCGTTGAGCTTCATCGTGCACGAGCCCAGCGGGATCATGGTGCGGTCGAGCGCCAGGTCGCGGTCGGACAGCCGGCGGATGTACCGCAGCATCTCGGTCTCGGTGCGGTACCGGTGGAACACCGGGTGCTCGAGGATGGCGTCGTCGCGCATGAGCGCCGACGGAATGCCCTCGGGCGCCGACTGGTCGAGGTCGTCCACCGAGCCCTCCACGCCGAACGCGCGCCAGGCGCCCTCGATGTCGGCACGGGTGGTGACCTCGTCGAGCGTCATCCCCACGTGGTCGGCGTCGATCTCGCGCATGTTGATGCCCTCCGCGCGGGCCGCGCGCAGCACCTCGGCCGCACGCCCCGGCACCCGGGCCACGATGGTGTCGAAGAAGGTGTCGTTCACGACCTCCACGTGGCCGTCGCGAAGGCCCTGGGCGAGGATGCCCGTGAGGCGGTTCACGCGCAGGGCGATGCGGCGCAGCCCGTCGGGGCCGTGCCACGAGGCGTACATGGCGTTGACGATCGCCAGCAGCGCCTGCGCGGTGCACACGTTGCTGGTGGCCTTCTCGCGCCGGATGTGCTGCTCGCGGGTCTGCAGCGCCAGGCGCAGGGCGGGTCGGCCCGCGGCGTCGATGGACACCCCCACCAGCCGGCCCGGCAGCGACCGTGCGAACTGCTCATGCGTGGCGATGAAGCCCGCGTGCGGGCCGCCGTACGCCATGGGCGTGCCGAAGCGCTGCATCGATCCCACCGCGATGTCGGCGCCCATGGCGCCGGGCGAGGTGACGAGCACCATCGAGAGCGGATCTGCCACCACGATCGCCAGGCCGCCGGCGTGGTGCACCCGGGCGATGGCCGGCGCCAGATCGCGCACCTCGCCCGTGGACGCCGGGCTGGCCAGCAGCGCCCCGAACATCTCGCCGGGGAGGTCGCCCGAGGGGTCGCCCACCACCACATCGATGCCCAGCGGCACCGCGCGGGTGGACACCACGGCGATGGTCTGCGGGTGGCACTCGGCGTCGATGAAGAACACCGGGGAGTCGCTCGAGCCGGCCCGCTGCGCCATGGTCATGGCCTCGGCGGCGGCGGTGCCCTCGTCGAGCAGCGACGCGTTGGCCAGCTCGAGGCCGGTGAGGTCGCTCACCAGCGTCTGGAAGGTGAGCAGCGCCTCGAGCCGCCCCTGCGAGATCTCGGGCTGGTAGGGCGTGTAGCTGGTGTACCAGGCCGGGTTCTCGAGGATGTTGCGCAGCACCACGGGCGGCGTGATGGTGCCGTGGTAGCCCAGGCCGATCATCGAGCGCATCACGGTGTTGCGTGCGCCGAGCGCCCGCAGGCGCGCGAGGGCGTCGGTCTCGCTGATCGCATCGGGAAGGTCGAGCGGCTCGGCCAGCCGGATCGACGCCGGCACCGTCTGGTCGATCAGCTCATCGAGCGAATCGGCACCCACCGCATCGAGCATGCGGGTGACGTCGTCGCCCGCGGGCCCGATGTGGCGCGCGATGAAGTCGTCGGCGGCCTCGAGTGCCTGAAGGTCGGTGCGCTGCCGGGTGGTGGCCATGGTGCTCCTCGCTCGTCTGCGATTGGAGCCCCCGCTGTCCGTGTGCCTGAGAGATGCACCCCGTGAAAAGGGCTTTCCCCGTCGGCGGGGTGCTGATGCACCCTCTCTCCAGCGTCACCGCGCCCACCACGGTCCATTTGCCTGAGAGATTCCGGGGCGGTTGCTCCTTCGGCGCCGGCTCGAAGCCGGTCTCTCCCACGGCGGGCGTTCGGTAGGGGAAACCTATCAGCGCATCCCGACGCACCCGAGGTGAACGCGTAAGGTGGCCGCATGATCTTCCTCTACATCATCTCGATCATCGTCTACATCGCGTTGATCTTCATCACGATGAGCATCGCGTCAAGCAAGAACCGCAGCGCTCTCGGCTTCGGCCTGCTCGCCGTGTTCATCCCGCTGATCGCCCTCATCATCGTGCTCATCATCAACCCCGGTAAGGCGGGGGCCGCCATCGAGGAGGATGGCGGCGCCTAGAAGGAACGTCCCACCGGGGGGGCCTGGCGCCCCCGGTGGGGTCCTTCTCGTTCCCTGAGCGCGCCCGGCACGAGCCGGGCGCCTGATCGCCAACCCCTAGAGCGGTGGAACCGGGGTGGCGGCGCCGCAGTCGTCGGGCGCGGGCCGGCCCTCGAGGCGCTGGCCGATCCACTGCACCACCGCAGGCCCCACCACCATCGCCGTGGTGATGTGGCTGACGTCGTTCACCCAGAGGGTGCCGATGCCCACTCCCGCACGGCACCAGCGGTCGATGACCGACGCCGTGGTGCGCGGCAGCACGACGTCGTCGGTGGTGCTCTGGGCGATCATCAGCGGCACGCCCTGCGGCGTGGGCCGGGGCGTGTTCTCGATGAATCGCCGTCGCCACGGCGGTGACCTCCAGGGGTCGTCCACGAAGAAGTCCTGCCCGAGGAGGTCCTGCCGCACGATGGCGGTGAGGGCCCCGCCCTTCACGCACTCGTCGAGGATCTCCTGCCAGTGGTTGGCGCCATTTGCCGTGAGCAGCGCGTCGCGGTCGAGGCCCGGGTACCGCGTGGGCCAGGTGCCCGCCACGTAGGCGCCGATCACCCACGCGGCCGACTGGTTCCACTGCAGGGCGAGCAGTGCGCGCAGGTCCACCGCCGGGGCCGCCGCGGCCACGGCCACAAGATCGAGCTCGGGCGCGTACGCGCCGGCGAGATCGGCCGCGGCCAGCGCCGCGTGGCCTCCCTGCGAGTGCCCCCACGACACCCAGCGGCCTGACGCCCGGGCGCCCGGCAGGGCGCGCGCGGCGCGCACCGAGTTGATGACGTCCCGCGCCTCATCGCCCGCCACGAGGTACCCCGACGTGCCGGGGGTTCCCAGGCCCGCGTAGTCGGTGGCGGTCACCACCCACCCGCGCGCGAGCATCTGCTCCACCCACGGGATGTTCCCGGTGGGGTCGTCGATGCGCGACGGCGCGCACTGCGGGGCGAGCCCCACGGTGCCGTGTGCCCAGGCCACCACGGGCCGGCCACCCGCCGGTGCCGGGGAGGACGGGATGAACACCATGCCGCTCGACGCCGTGGGCCGCCCGCGTAGATCCTGCGACCGGTAGAGCACCCGCACGGCCTTTCCGCCCTTCACGGTGATGCCCAGGGGCTCGGTGCGGATGACCGTGCCGGGCGGCCCGGGCGGCAGCGGTGATGGCGGCATGTAGAACGGCGCGAGGGCGTCCTGGCGCTGGCCGTCGCGCACGTCGCCCGTGACGGTGAGCACCACCCAGGCGAGCACCGCCGTGAGCACCGCGACCAGGGCGATCCACAGCACGGGATGGCGCAGCCGCTCGGGGATGCGCGGGTCGTCGCCCGGGGAGGTCTGGCTCACGGGGTGATCCTACTTTCATGCCGACGGGATACAGTCACGGCATGGCGCAATCGCATCTCCCCGGCGTGGAGCCGGACGACTTCAAGGCGGCGCTCAGCCGCTGGGCCAGTGGAATCACGGTGGTCACCGCGCAGGGGCCCGACGGTCCCGTGGGCCTCACGGCGTCGGCGTTCTCATCGCTGTCGCTGCACCCGCCGCTCGTGCTGGTGTGCATCGGCAGGGCCTCGTACCACCACGAGCACTTCACCGATGCACCCGCCTTCGCGGTGCACATCCTCGACGCCACCCAGGAGGAGGTGTCCAACACCTTCGCCTTCAAGCGCGAGGACCGCTTCGAGGGAATCGACATCGCGCAGGGCCCCCTCGACGTGCCGCTTCTGCCGGGGTGCCTGGCCCGCCTCGCATGCGAGCGCCACGAGGTGCTGGACGGCGGTGACCACTCCATCCTCATCGGCCGGGTGCTGCAGGCCGACGTCGCCGACGTCGCCGACGGCGCGCCGCTGGCCTGGTGGCAGGGTGGCTACCGCCGCCTGGCCGATCCGGCCTAGGCGGGCTTCGACCCCACGGTGGCCGCCACGGTGGCCGACGGGCGCGAGCGCGGTATCGCGAACGCCGCCGCCACGGATCCCAGCGCCACGAACCCGGCCACCACCAGCGCCAGCGAGTAGCCGTCGGCCAGGGCCGCGAGTTGGGATTCGCTCGCGGCGAGCGTGGCGCTGTGGGTGGCCGCGATGGTGGCCAGCACGCCAAGGCCCACGGCGCCGCCGATCTGCCGGTTGCTGTTGATGAGCCCCGACGCCAGGCCGGCCTCGCGCGGCGCCACGCCCGCGGTGGCCGCCCAGGTGCTGGGCGGGAACGCCAGCCCGAGCCCCACGGACACCAGGATGATGGGCCCGAGGATGTCCGTGAGGTATGAGCCGTCGGCGCTGAGTCGCGACATCCAGAACAGCGCGCCCGAGATCATCACGCCGGCGGTCACCAGCAGCGGGCGCGGGCCGAAGCGCGGCACCAGGCGCCCGCCCACCTGCGAGGCCACGATGATCGCCAGGGCTGCGGGAATGAAGCTGAGCCCCGCGATGAGCGGGCTCTGGCCGAGCACCAGCTGCAGGTAGAGCGACACGAAGTACCACATGGCGAACATCGAGGCGCCCACGCAGAACATGGCGATGTTGGCGGCCGTGAGCGCCCGCGAGCGGAAGATGCGAAGCGGGGCGATGGGCGCACGCGCCACCTTCAGCTCGATGAACACGAACAGCGCGACGAGCACCACCGACGCCGCGAGCGGGATGACCGTCCAGGCCGACGACCAGCCGTGGGTCTCGCTCTGCACCACCCCGAACACCAGCGCGGTGAGCCCGAGGGTGATCGTGAGGGCCCCGCCCACGTCGAGGCTGCGATCACGCAGGTCGGCGCGGCTCTCCTTCAGCAGTGCGCGGGCGGCGATGATGCCCAGCACCCCCACCGGAAGGTTGATGAGGAAGATCCAGCGCCACGAGAGAAGATCGGTGAGGATTCCGCCGATCAGCACGCCCACCGCACCGCCGCTGGCCAGCGACGCCCCCCACCACCCCAGGGCGTAGGCGCGCTCGCGCGGCTGGGTGAAGGTGATGGTGATGATGGTGAGCGTGACCGGCGCGAGGATCGCCGCGCCCAGCCCCTGGATCGCGCGGGCCGCGATGAGCGTGCCCGAGGTGGGGGCGAGCCCGCACACCAGCGACGCCGCCGTGAACACCAGCAGCGCCACGAGGAACATGCGCCGGCGGCCGAAGATGTCGGCGGTGCGCCCGCCCAGCAGCAGGAACCCCGCATAGGTGAGCGTGTAGGCGTTGACCACCCACTGCAGCCCCGTCGCGCTGAACCCGAGGTCGGCCCGCATGGCGGGCAGCGCCACGTTCACCACCGCGACGTCGAGCACCACCATGAAGTTGCCCAGGCAGGCGAGCAGCAGGATGAGGCGCGCGCGCGTGGCCTGCGCGGCCTCGCTCAAGGGCGCCACTTCACCGAGCAGCCCACCGCCGGCGTCTCGGCCACCGCAACGGGCTGCCCGCGCATCACCGCCAGCGCGGCGTCGCGCAGCCAGCGCTCGGTCACGTCGTCGGGCTGCACGGCATCGTCGATCGCGCCGCGGTAGCGCAGGCGCCGATCGGCATCGAGCAGGAAGACCTCCGGCGTGCGCTCTGCCCCGTAGGCCCGCGCGACCTCCTGCGTGTCGTCGTGCGCGTAGCGGAACACCGTGCCGGTCTGGCGCACCTTCTCCACCATGGCGTCGAAGGAGTCGGCCGGGTAGGTGACGGCGTCATTGCTGTTGATGCAGATGACCACCAGCCCCCGGTCGGCGAGCTCCTCGGCCAGGTCGTTGAGCCGCCCCAGCCAGGCGTTGACGTAGGGGCAGTGGTTGCACCAGAACACCACCGCGATGGCCTGCGCGCCGGGGAGCTCGGCCAGGTCGACGGTGCGCCCGTCGGTGAGGGGGAGGGTGAATCCCGGGGCGGTGTCGCCGATGGCGAGTGCGGGCTGCGAACTCATGGAATCCATCGTAACCCCGGCGCCCCGCCCGGCCCGTAGGGTTATGGGTGATGGACGCATCGCCTGACAGCCCGATCGGGGTGTTCGACTCCGGCGTGGGCGGGCTCACGGTGCTCGACGAGTGCCTCGCCCGCCTGCCGTCGGAGCACTTCGTGTACTTCGGTGACACCGACTGGTTCCCGTACGGCGACAAGTCGCCCGAGCAGCTGCGCGGGCGGTCGCAGGCAATCGCGCGCTGGCTGGTGCACCAGGGCGCGAAGCTCATCGTGGTTGCCTGCAACACGGCCACCGCGGCCGCGCTGGCCCACCTGCAGACCAATCTCGATGTTCCGGTGATCGGCGTGATGACGGCCGAGAGCCACGCGGCCGTGCAGTCCAGCCGCTCGCGGCGCATCGGCCTGCTGGCCACCGAGGCCACGGTGGCGTCGGGCTCGTACCAGCACATGATCCACGCGCACGATGCCGGCGCCCAGGTGACCGCCGTGGCCTGCCCGGGGCTGGCGCCGGCGATCCAGCGCGACAGCCCCTACGACGAGGAGATCGTGGAGATGGTGCGCGATTACACCGCGCCGCTTCGCACCGCGCGCGTGGACACGGTGATCCTCGGCTGCACGCACTATCCGATGGTGGAGAAGCTGATCCGCCGCAACGTGCCGCCCGACGCCGTGCTGATCTCCTCGGGCGAGGAGATCGCGCGCGAGATCGCGGTGACGCTCGAGCGCCAGGGGCTGCTGCGCCCGGGCGGGGAGGGCGACTACCGGTTCGCGTGCTCGGGCGACCCGGCCGCGTTTCGCAGCATCGGGTCCCGGTTCCTGCAGATGCCCTTCGGCGACGTGCAGCAGGTGGACCCGGGCTTCGTCGACGGGGCGTAGCCCATGGCCGTCGAGAGGATCCTCGCCACCATCACCGCCGAGGATGGCGAGATGCATGACGCCCTGCTGCACATCGACGATCGCCCCACGCGCGTGCGCGAGCGGGCCACGGGCCGCCGCACCGCGGTGATCCACGTGCACGGCATCATGGGCAACTTCCTGGTGGGCACCCTGAGGTTCCTGCCCGGGCGCATCGCGCGGCTGGGGTTCCCGACCCTCGTGGTGGAGACCCGCCTGGGCAACGTGGGACAGCTCTTCGGCAAGGCGATCTTCGACGACGCCGTGCGCGACATCGCCGCGGCGTGGAGCTGGCTGCAGGTGCAGGGGTACGACCACGTGGTGGTGTGCGGCTACTCCAGCGGGGCCACGCTGGCGGCGCGGTACGTGGCCACCCATCCATTTCACGCCGTGCGCGGGCTCATCTCGATCTCCGGGCCGTGGGGCCTGCCCGAGTCGCTCGAGCAGCGCAGCCGCCACTGGGGCGCCGACCCCACCTACGACGAGATCGTGGCCCGGCTGGGCGAGGTGGTGGGGGAGGGCACGCCGGACAGCCCGGCCGACGACCGGCTGTTCGTCATCGAGCAGAGCCGGGGCCCCACGCGCCGTCCGAAGGACAGCGAGGTGTACACCTACCGCACGTGGTGGCACTCGCGCGGGCCCGAGGCGCACGCCGCCCAGGCCTACCGCCAGCTGCCGCAGGTGACGGTGCCCACGCTGTTCACCCAGGGGGACGCCGACGACGTGGTGGCGCCCGAGGAGGCCCAGCAGCAGGCCGACCTCCTGAGGGAGTCGGGCAACGACCGCGTGCACGTGGCGTGGGTGCCCGGTGCCACGCACTTCTACAAGGGGCAGGAGATCCTGCTGGTCGACGCCATCGCGGCCTTCCTGAGGGAGGTCGCGTGAGCACGCGCCGTGGCATGCCGCGGCGGGTGGAGCAGCGCGACCGGGTGTACCGCCGGCCCGTCTTCGGCCGCGACGACCGCGACATCTCCACGCGCCTGGTCACCCTGCACACCGAGGATGGCCACGAGTGGGACGGCATGCTGCTGCGCCCGCGTCACGGCGAGCCTGCGCTGCGGCGCCTGCTGGTGATCGTGGTGCATGGGTCGGTGGGCAACTACCTCACCGGGGTGCCGCGCCGCGTGGCGTTCGAGCTGGCGGGGCACGGGTTCTCGGTGATGTCCATCAACACGCGCCTGGCCAACTACGGCCCATTCTTCGGCAGCGGGCTGTTCCACAAGACGCCCCTCGACCTGGCCGCGGCCCTGGAGGTGGCGCGCGGGCATGGCTACGAGCGCGTGGTGCTTCTGGGCTACAGCATGGGCTGCACCGTGTGCACGAACTTCCTCGCCAACCACCCGGCGCCCGAGGTGGTGGGCCTGTGCACCATCGCGCATCCGGAGTCGCTGCCCGAGTCGCTGCGGCTGCGCTGGCAGCGCTACGGCGCGCAGCCCACCTACGAGGAGGTGGCCGACTACGCGCGCGGCGTGGTGGCCGACGACCCGGACAACCCGCCGGGCGACCGCATCTTCACCGTCATGCGCGCGAACGGACCGCTGTCCACGCCCGAGAACGGCGAGATCTGGACCTACGCCACATGGTGGTCGTCGCGCGGGCCGGAGTCGCCACATGCCGTGAGCCGCGACCAGATCGGCAAGGTGAGGGTGCCCATCGCGATCCTGCAGGCGGGCAACGACCACCTGATCCAGCCCGGCGAGGGCTATGTGCTTGCCAGCACCGCCGAGCGGGCCGGTAATGCGGACGTGCTGCTCGACATGGTGCCCCACGCCGACCATGTGTTCACCGGGTGCGTGGACGTGGTGTCCGACCTCGCGGCGGCGTGGCTGGCCGGCCTGGCCTAGCGCGTCCAGGTGCCCCCGGAGTTATCCACAGGCAACACCGCGTTCAGAAATCGCTTGGCAGCGACGGTTCGGATGCCAAAGTGTGGATGACCCCTGTACAAGTTGTGAAGAAGTTGTCGTGGTTTATCGTTATCTGCAACCCCACCGAATAGGGGGCTTCGTATGGTTGAGCCTTCAGACGCCGTCCAGATCTGGCTCTGGATCGGCACCATCGGCATGGCGCTCGGCGCCCTTGCCTTCCTCTTCATGGCGGCCCGCGAGAAGCCGGGTCACCGTTGGTTCCAGACCATCACGTTCTTCATCGTCGCCATCGCCGGCGTCGCTTATCTGGCGATGGCCCTCAAGCAGGGATACTTCCCGATCACCCGCGAGGGCCAGACCATGGCCGAGCCCTTCTACTGGGCGCGCTACGTGGACTGGTTCTTCACCACCCCGCTGCTCCTCCTCGACCTCGCGCTCCTGGCCGGGGCCACGAAGGAGGCCATCGTGTGGCTGCTCGGGCTCGATGTGATGATGATCGCGACGGGTTTCTTCGCGGGCATCACCGCGGGGGACATCCGCTACGTCTGGTTCATCGTCAGCAGCCTGTTCTTCATCTGGCTGCTGTGGGTGCTGCTGGCCGAGGTCGTGAAGGCCGCGAACCAGCGCGCACCGGAGGTGCGATCGAAGTTCATCCAGTTGGCCGTGCTACTCGCGGTCGTCTGGACGATCTATCCGATCCTGTGGCTGCTCGGAACCGAGGGCTTCAACGTCATCGGCATCACGGGTGAGGTCGCCACCTTCACCATCATCGACCTTGTCGCCAAGGTCGGGTTCGGCTTCCTGCTCCTCTCCAACCGGAAGGTGCTCGAGGCCGCGCGTCCCACCATGGCCTGACCGGGCCATCCGCCCTGCCCGCGCGTCGCATCACGCGGCGCGCGGGCTAGGGTGGAGGTGATGTCCGCACTCGCGCTCCCCGGCGTCGGATGCCTGCGCGAGCAGTCGTTCCGCCTGCTGTTCACGTCGCAGCTGCTCAGCGCGGTGGGCGACACCATCGCGTCGGTCGCCGTGCCCTTCGCGATCCTGGCCCTGGGCGGCGGTGCCGGCGACATCGGACTGGTGCTGGGTGCCCGGGCCGTTCCCCTCGTGCTCTTCCTGCTGGTGGGCGGGGTGTGGGCCGACCGCATCTCACGGCGCACCGTGATGATCGCCAGCGACGCCGTGCGCGGGGCCTGCCAGGCCGCGTTCGCGGCGATCCTCCTCATGGGGGTCGGTGGCGTGTGGGCGATCGTGGCCATCATGTTCGTCTACGGCTCGGCCGAGGCGTTCTTCCGGCCCGCGCTCTCGGGCATCGTCCCGCAGTCCGTGTCGGCCGCGCGCCTGCAGGAGGCCTACGGACTCATCGCCATCACGCCCGCGGTGGGCATGACGCTGGGCGGCGTGCTCGGCGGCACCGCGGTGGCGCTCATCTCGCCGGCCGGCGCCATCGCCATTGACGCCGCCACGTTCATCATCGCCATCGGGCTGCTGGCATTCGCCCGCTTCCGCACGGTGGCAATGGCGCAGCGCGGCCGGTCGTTCGTCGCCGACCTGCGCGAGGGGTGGGACGCCTTCCGCCGCCGCACCTGGCTGGTGGTCGTGGTGCTCGGGGAGTCGTTCTACGCCCTGCTGGTGATGCCGGCCATCTTCGTGGGCGGGCCGCTGATCGCCGAGGAATACCTCTCGGGCGCGTCGTCGTACGCCACCATCGTCACCTTCTTCGGGCTCGGCTTCATCACCGGGGGGCTGGTGGTGGCGCGGCTCACCCCCAAGCGCCCGCTGGTGCTGGCCTACGCCATCACCCTGCCCTTCGTGGGCACGTTCATCGCGCTGTCGGTGCCCGCGCCGGTGGCCGTCATCGCCGCCTGCGCGTGGGTGGGCGGAACCGTCATCATCATCTCGGGCAGCCTGCTCGAGACCACCATCACCCGGCAGGTGACCCCCGACATCCGCTCACGCGTGGGGTCGTTCCGCGCGCTCGGCAGCCAGGTGTGCCAGCCCATCGGCTTCGCCCTGGCCGGAGCGATCATCGCCGGGGTGGGCCTGTCGGGAACCATGTGGCTCGCCGTTGCCGCCGTGGTCGCCAACGTGGCGATGGTGCTGGCCACGCCGAGCGTGCGTGCCATGGACGACAGCGCCCCGGGGCTGGCCTAGCCGCGGCGGGGCAGGGCCCCCCGGTGAGTGTCATCGGGTGGGGCGGTGGCAGCCACCGGTTCGGCAGAGTGCTCGCGTCAACCCCACCGCAGGAGGCATCCATGCCCGCAGTCATCGAGTTCACCCTCCAGGCCAAGCCCGGCCACTACGACGAGGTGAAGGAGAAGTACATCGCCTTCGCCGACGCCTTCGTGCAGGGGCAGCCCGAGGAGGAGTTCGCCCTCATCACGGGAGATGCCGCCAGCGGCACGATCCGCGGCATCGGCGTGTTCGACTCGTGGCAGGCCGGCGCCGACGCCAACAGCCTGGCGTCGTTCGCCGCCTTCATGGACAGCATCGGGGACCTCATCACGGGCCCGCCCACGCGCACCGAGATGGATCTGGTGCACGTGTACGTGCGCAAGTAGGCCCTGGGGGTGCGCGGATGATGGCGGCAGTCACCTGCGGGCGACGGCCGCCATCATCCGAGATGCCCTGCTGGTTCCCGGCGCCGTGCTTCGCGCGCCCGGCGGGTCAGGAATCCAGCGCGGCCAGCACCGCCTGCATGGTGGGGCCCGCCTTCTCGTGGATCCTCACCGTGCAGCGGTGGTCGTAGTCGGTCTCGCTCTCGGTGAGGATCGCCAGCTGCCCACCGCGCGACAGCACCACCCCGGGCAGCTGGCTCACCGGGGTCACCTGCAGGCTCGAGCCGATCACCAGCATCACGTCGGCCCGCTCGGCCGCGTCGAAGGCGGCCTCGATGGCATCAATCGGCAGCGCCTCGCCGAACAGCACCACGCCGCTCTTCAGCTGGAACCCGCAGTTGCACCGCGGCACGCCATCGTCAGCGGCGTCGGCCCGGGCGCAGAGCTCGTCCATGCTCACGGCCTGGCTGCAGCGCAGGCACCGCCCGCTGTCGAGTGATCCATGCACCTCGATCACGTCCACGGCCCCGGCCCGCGAGTGCAGCCGGTCGATGTTCTGGGTGATGATGGCCTTCACCACGCCGCGCCGCTGCATCTCGGCCACGGCCTCATGGGCCGGGTTGGGGTCCACCGCGCCCAGCATGTCGATGCGCGGCCGGTGGAACCGCCAGAACAGCGCCGGGTCGTCCATGAACGTGCGCATCGACGCCACCTTCATGGGGTCGTAGGTCTCCCACAGCCCCCCGGCCGACCGGAAGTCGGGAATGCCGCTCTCGGTGCTGATTCCCGCGCCGGTCAGCACCACGGCGTGCTGGGCGTCGCGCAGCAGGTGCGCCAGTGCCTCGGGCGAGTCGCTCACGAAGCGCAGGCTACCGCCCGCGTCCTACCGTGGCGGGCCCCCGCCCGGCCCCGGCCCCATGGGCGGCATCGGCCCTCCGGCCGCGCCCGCCTGCGCCACCGGCGTGCCGCGCAGGCATCCCACGGTGTACGGGAAGCCCGACGTGGCGTGGTAGCCGTATGAGCCATCCGGCTGGGTGCGGCCGTTGCACTTGTCGAGGGTGGTCTTCGACGATGAGGCCTTCCACGTGTAGGCGCTCCAGGAGTCCTTCTTCGGGTTGCCCGTGCGCACGTACCCCGACTTCATCACGGCGGTCTTGGTGCAGGCGGTGTCCAGGCACCCGCGCGGGCCGTAGATGGGGAACCCGTCCACGGCGTAGCCCACGATCGTGTTGGCGGCGAACCCGCACGAGGCGGCGGAGTTGATGTAGTGGTCGTGGTACTCGGACGCCGGCCCGGTGTGGCCGCCGCAGGTGTCGAGGAGGCCGTTGTACTTGGGGTCGCCGTAGGCCTCGCTGGCGGGCATGGGCCCTTCCATCGCCGCATAGATGGGGATGCCCGTCACGGTGAACCCCACGGTGCCCATCATGCGCCGCACGCTGGTGGTGGTGGACGCCTTCACGGGCGACAGCGGCACGCGCCAGGTCCAGTCCTGGGTCTTCAGGGCGTTGGGTGTCTTCTTCACGAATGTGTACGACGGCATGCCGTTGGATGTGACCACCAGGCTGTCGCCTGCGCACTTGGCCGACACCTTGGCCGTGGCGTAGCCCGCGCCGGCGCCGGGCTGGCCCGACCTGATGGTGAACAGGGCGGCATCGCAGGCGGCGGCGCTGGTGGCGATACCGGGCATCACGACGACCGCCGCGGCCAGGGCGCCCGCGCCCGCCACGGCGGTGCCCAGGAGTATCGAGGGAATTTTCATGAAGTGGATCGTGGCTGCCCAACCGAGGCTTTTCGTCGGCGCAGCGTAAGAGTTGCCGAAGGATCGGCCCCGCCCACTAGGGTTCCCGCCCATGCGCGCAGACGGACGTAACCCCGACCAGCTCCGGCCCATCCATATCGAGCCCGGATTCATCACGAGCGCCACGGGCAGCGTGCTCATCGCCGCGGGAGACACCCGGGTGATCTGCACCGCCATGGTGGAGGAGCAGGTGCCCGGCTGGCGGCGCGGGTCGGGCAAGGGGTGGGTCACCGCCGAGTACGGCATGCTCCCGGGCAGCACCGACACCCGCAAGCAGCGAGACGCCTCGCGCGGCAAGGTGGACGGCCGCAGCACCGAGATCCA
Organism: Thermoleophilia bacterium; assembly: GCA_017853415.1. GTDB lineage: Bacteria > Actinomycetota > Thermoleophilia > Miltoncostaeales > Miltoncostaeaceae > SYFI01. Next base: position 16,178 of record JAFMJQ010000021.1, read on the forward strand.
GCGCCTCATCGGCCGGTCGCTGCGCAGCGTGGTGGACCTCTCCAAGCTGGGCGAGCGCAGCGTGTGGGTGGACTGCGACGTGATCCAGGCCGACGGCGGCACCCGCTGCGCCAGCATCACCGGCGGCTACGTGGCGCTCGAGATCGCCCTGCAGAAGCTGGTGGACGAGGGCCTCATCCCCGAGCTGCCGCTGATCGACAGCGTCGCCGCCGTGAGCGTGGGCGTGGTGGGCGGCGAGTCGCTGCTCGACCTGCCCTACGTGGAGGACAGCCGCGCCGATGTGGACATGAACGTGGTGGCCACCGGCGCCGGCCGCATAGTCGAGGTGCAGGCCACCGCCGAGGGCCCGCCCGTGGAGCGCGCGGTGATCGACGGCCTGCTCGACCTGGCCCTGGCCGGGTGCGCCGAGCTCACGGCGATGCAGCGCGCCGCCATCGGGGGCTGACCCGCGGTGCACGTGATGCTGGCCACCGGCAACAAGGACAAGGTGCGGGAGCTCGGGGAGATGTTCCCCGGCGCCACGGTGACCGCCGCGCCCGACGGGTTCGACCCCGATGAGACCGGCACCACGCTGGTGCAGAACGCGCGCATCAAGGCCGAGGCGCTTCGGCCGGACGCCCCCGCCGACGCCTGGGTGATGGCCGACGACAGCGGGCTGTTCGTGCATGCGCTTGACGGCCGCCCGGGGGTGTACTCCTCGCGTTACGCCGGGCCCGACGCCACGTACGCCGACAACTGCAACCTGCTGCTCGAGGAACTGGGCGACGGTGAGGCCCGCGGGGCGGCGTTTGCCTGCGTGCTCTACTGCATCGCCCCCGACGGCAGCGTGCTCATCGGCAGCGGCGTGCTGCCCGGTGAGATCACCACCGGGGCATCGGGCGCCGACGGCTTCGGCTACGACCCGGTGTTCCGACCTCTCTGCGACCGGCGCACCCTGGCCGAGATGACCCGTGACGAGAAGGCCGCCATCAGCCACCGCGGCCGTGCCGCGCGCTGCATGGTGCGGCTGCTCGGCCTCGACCCGGCGCAGGCGCTGGCCGCATGATCGACCCCGCCGGCAAGAAGGCCCTGGTCACCGGGGGTGCCCGCCGCGTCGGCGCCGACATGGTGAGCGCGCTGGCATCGTGCGGCACCGACGTGGCCATCCACCACCGGTCGTCCCCCGACGATGCCGAGGCCCTGGCCGCCGCCTGCCGCGAGCGCGGGGTGAACGCCGTGGTGCTGCAGGCCGACCTGTCGCAGCCGGGCGCCGCCGAGGCGCTGGCGCAGCAGGCCGAGGACGCCCTCGGCGGCGTGGACATCCTCATCAACTCGGCCAGCACCTGGGAGTCCGCGCCGTTCGACCAGGTGGATCGCGCCATGTGGGACCGCGCCCTGGCCACCAACCTCACCGCGCCGATGTTCCTGTCGCAGGCGCTGGGCGCGCGCATGGCCGAGCGCGGGTTCGGCCGCATCGTCAACATCGGCGACGTCGCGGGGCTGCGCCCGTGGCCCCACCGCGCGCCGCACTCGGTGAGCAAGGCGGGGCTGGTGATGCTCACGCGCATCCTGGCCCAGGCCTACGCGCCGCATGTGCTGGCCAACGCCATCATCCCGGGCCCGGTGCTGATGCCCGACGACACCGGGCCCGATGTGGCGGCCAATGTGGCGTCGGAGACCGTGCTGCAGCGCATCGGCACACCCGGCGACGTCGTGGATGCCATGCTCTACCTCGTGAGCGCCGAATACGTGACGGGCCAGAGCCTGGTGGTGGACGGCGGCCAGGCGGAGCGCACGTGAGCCTGGCCCCCGGTCGCCTTCTCTCGTGGAGCCTCTCGGCCATCCTCATCGGCTGGGTGGTGGTGTACAACGCCATGCGCGTGGCCGGGGGCACCCCGGCCGGCGTGGCGCTGACCTCGTTCATCATCGGCGCGCTCGTGGGCCTCGCGGTGCTGGCCATCGCCATCTGGGTGCGCGGGCGCCTCATCGCCAGCGGGCGACTGCATCCGGTGGACCCCGAGGTGGAGATCCCCGCGCCCACCGGCATGACCTCCGCGCAGAAGGGGCTGCTGGGCATTGCGTGGCCCGCCGTGGCCGTGGCCGCGGGAGTGCAGGTGGTGGAGGCCGTGCTGCTGTTCATGAACTGGCGTGGCACCCCCGCCGAGACCCGCGCCACGGCCGAACTGATCGTGGCCGTGTGGTTCGTGTTCGCGGGCATCTGGATGGCGTGGGAGGCCAACAACCTGCGCGACCTCGATGCCGGCGGCCTCGACTCGGTGGCGCTCGGCGCGCTGCTGTCCACGGTGCTCGCCGGGGTGGCCGTGGCCCGCGACTTCTCGGTGGTGATGTCCTTCATCACCCTGCTTGCCGCCGGGGTGGTGAGCGTGCTGGCCTACTACGGGGTGCACCGCCTCACCCGCGATCGCGGCACGCCCTGGATGGCCATCACCGCCGGGGTCATCGCCCTGGCGTCGCTGATCATCCCCATCATCACCCGGTGATCATGGGGGCGGGGGCATGAGCGTGCGCCTCGACTGCCCGCTGTGCGCGGCCATGGTGGTGGACGGTGCGGACGACCTGGCTCCCGGTGCGTGCGCGTCGTGCGGCGCCCGGTACGAGGGGGGAGAGGGCAGCGCGCCCGACGCCGTGCAGGCTGCCCTCGTGGCCTTCGGCGCCGATGCCCTGGACGCCGCGGCGGTAACTGATGCGGTGTTCCGCCTCACGCCGGCGGAGTCGGCGCAGAAGGGCGTGGCAATCACCTCCGATGCCCGCGACGACTTCTACCGCTGGTGGCTCTTCGTGCGCACGGGTGGCGACGGCGACGCCGTCGCGGTGCTCTCGGCGCTCTGAGCCCACGCACCCCGCCGCATGGCGGGCCGAGGGGCGCGGGGCGCGGCATCATGCCCGCATGCCACTCAGCCGAATCGTCGCCGCAGTTGATGGAACCCGCGCGGGCTTCGAGGCCGCGCGCCAGGCCGGTCGCCTCGTGAGCCCGGGCGGAACGGTGCGCCTCATCGCCGTTGCCGACCCGTACTTCGCCGCCATGAACACCTGGGCCGGGCAGCGCCTGGTGTCGCCGGAGGACGTGGTGAAGAGCAGCGGCGACCACCTGGCCAAGGAGCGCCTGCTCGAGCGCGCCGCCGAGGCCGTGGCCGACGGCCGCAGGCAGATCCCCGCCGGCATCGACGTGCAGGGCGAGGTGATCGAGGGCGCCACGCGCGATGTGCTGATGGACGCCGCGAAGGATTGCCGGGTGCTGGCGCTGGGATCACACGGCGGCGGGCGCATGACCGGCCTCGTGCTGGCGAGCACCGCCACCGACATGATCCGGCACGCGCCGTGCTCGGTGCTCGTTGCCCGACCGCCATTCGACGAGGACGACTTCCCGCGCTCCATCGCCGTGGCGGTGGATGGCTCGGAGCCCTCGCTGTATGCGCTGGAGATCGCCCGCCAGATCGAGGTGGCCTGCGCCGGCCGCCCGGCCATGCGGGTGGTCACGGCCGGTCGCGTGCCGACCGGCGCGGTGGCACCCGGACCCCTGGGCGACATCCCCGTGGAGCAGCTGCGTGGCCGCGCGCACGACGCCATCGCCCGCGTGGGCGAGGGAGTCGACCTCATCGTGATGGGCGCCCGCGGGCTGAAGGGCGCCAAGGCGCTCGGCAGCGTGTCGGAGCGCGTGGCGCACAGGTCGGCGTCGTCTGTGCTGGTCGTCCGCCCGCACGCGTGATCCTGCACACCGAGCAGGGCCTCGCCGTGGGTGGCGTGGTGTGGATGCACCTCACGGACATCCCGGGCGACATCCACCCGTGCGGCGAGGCGGCGTTCCCCCTCGATGGCGACCCCTACGCGCTCATCGAGGAGATCCATGAGAACGGCACGCAGGCGCTGCCCAGTCGCGACGCCGACCCCGAGCGCACCTTCCTCACCGTCACCCCCGACGAGCCCGGGCTGGGCACGCTGGCCATCGGGGCCACGGGCGTGGCGGTCATGCTGCCGCGCGTCGGCGCCGGGCTTCCCGACGTGGAGGCCGGGGTGGCGATCGGGCACCACGCCGATGGCGAGGCCATCGCCCGGGCATGGGGCCGCTGGCTGTGCGCCCGCGATGCCTGGCGCCGGGCATTCCGCCAGGCCGGGGATGACCCCGGCACCACCTGCTGGGAACTCATTGCCCCGGGATGCGCCATCGCCGTGGTGCAGGCGCCCAAGGGCGGGGTGGCGGTGGCCGATCTCGATCGCGGCCCGCTCGACGCCAGCGAGGCCGTGCGGGTGCACCCGTCGCGCGGGGGCTGGTGGCGCGAGTGGGACTACGCCGGCGACGTGATCGACCGCGTGATGGCGCTGATCGCCGTGGCCCCCGGGTTCTGGGAGCACATCGCCGAGGCGGCGATTCCCGGCGACCTCTCCACCATCGCGTGGGATGCCGGCCGGCAGGCGATCGCGGGGGTGGTGGGCGGCCTGCCTGTCACCATCACCGCCGACAGCATCCTGGCCTTCGCGGCAGGGGAGGGCATCACGCCCACCGAGGCCGCCACGCTCATCGTGGCGGCCGAGCTCCAGCGCTTCGTGGGCTGATGGCCGCCCGCGCGGGCGGCTAGGCGAACCTCTCGCGCACGAAGGTGATGAAGGCCTCGCGCTCGGGCTCGTCCACCGGTGCTGATCCGTCGCCCGACCGGAAGGCCGCGCGCAGCTCGACGGCCACGGGGTCGTCGCCGGTGACCAGGTCGTCGATGTTCCCGAGCCAGCGGATCTCGGCGTCCTGCTGCAGCAGGTGCTTCACCGCGGGGGCCGAGTAGGCGAAGGTCTCCTCGCCGGCCCCGCCGCCGGCCACGATGCGCTGGCCCATGCTGGCCAGCTGCTGGGCGCGGTGGGTGTCGTCCTCGTTGGCCGGGTCGACGTTCCACAGGGGGATCTCCACGGCCAGGGCGCTCACCAGTGCGTTGGCATCGGCGAACCACGTGAAGGCCTCCACGCCCTCGGCCCGCGTGCCGGGCAGGCCCACCACCAGCGCCCCCCACGGGTTGGATGCCGGGTCGGCCACCGCGGCCCGGCCCAGGCTCGTGCTCAGGCCCCCCGGAACCGGCTTGCGCTCTGCGTCACCCATCATCGTCCTCCCGTGCGAATACCCATTCCCTGAGGCTACCCGCCCCGGGGTGCCCGGTGGGCGGCCTACGCGCCATGCCCGCGGCTATCGGGACGGGGTGCAGCCGAGCTGCCTGCCCGCCACGCTGCAGGTGGCCTGCTGCCGGCCGTCCATGTCGCGCAGGCGCAGGGTCCACCGGCCTGCCCGGCGCCCGGGCGTGGCCACGGCGTAGCCGAACTCGCTGAGGGTCCACGACCAGCTGGGCGCGGGGTAGGGCGGGGTGCCCGGGCCGAACGACGGCGTGGCGTAGCCGGTGGGCGGCTCGAGCTCGGTGCCCCCGTTGCCCAGCACCAGCTGGCCGGGCTGCCCCGGCACCTGCACCCCCTGCGCCAGGTGGATGTGCCCCGAGACGATGAAGCGGTAGTTGCCAAGCGTTCCCTGCGAGGCGGCCACGGCGTCGGCGCTGCTCCACGGCGACGTGCCGGGCGCTGCCACGAGCGACGATATGAACCCGAACAATGGGCGGTGGCTGATGAGCCACGACTCCCGGCCACGCGCGGGCGCGGCCAGCTGCTGGGCGTGTGCGAACCATGGCTGCATCAGGGCGGCGGCCGCGGTGACGCGGGTGTCGCTGCCCTCAGCCGTGTCGGTGATGACCATGCGCAGCGATCGCCCGGTGCCCACGGGCAGGTCGACGGCGTACGACGGCGTGACCACCTCGGGTGCAACCAGCGTGCCGTTGGCCGCCTGCACGGGCGCGCAGTCGTCCCAGGTGTTGGGACGCGGGTCCATGAACAGCATGTAGCCATTGCCCGCCCGGTAGCAGGCCTCATGGTTGCCGCGGGCAACGATGAGGGGAGCGGCGCGCAGCACCGGCTGCATCGGCAGCAGGGCATCGGCAATCCAGCCGTAGGCCTGGTCGGTGAATGGCATGCCCCCCACCGGTGGGGGGCTGCCCGCGCACAGCGCCTGCTGCGTGGCCGGGCAACTGGTCTCGCGATAGAAGAAGTCGCCGGGCACCAGCACCACGTCGGGGTTGGAGTCGGCCACGCGACGCGAGATCCGGGCGAGCGGCCACGCCCGGTCGTCGGCGCAGTTCTGGGTGGCGTAGCTGGGGAGGATCCGGCATCCGCTGTCGTCGAAGATGCCGATGCGCTTCACCTGCGCGGGCATGGCGGCCGGAACCTGCAGGCCACCCACCGACGCCTGCCTGGCGCCGCGCGGCATGGGCCGCTCACACACCATCACGCCCGAGAACGCCGCGCCGGTGTTGGGCGCGGCCTCGCGCTGCTCCATGGGGATGCGACGATCGTCCACCACCAGCGACGGGCACGGCGACCCTGCCGGCACCACGGCACGGGCGATAAGACCCGACTTCATCACCGATGTCGGCGCCGCCAGGGAGTACGCGGCGATGGGGGAGGGGGCCGCGGATGCCGTGGCCGCCACGCCCGCAAAGGCCAGGATGGCGACGGCGATGGCGGCGAGCGTCGTCTTCATGGTGTCAGCATGGCACGCCGCGCCGCGGCGATGATGGTGCCCTCTGGTAGAAAGCGCTCATGACACGCACCCTCCGCCTTGCCCTCGCCGTCGCCGCGCCTCTCGCGCTGGCGGCCGCGTCCACCGCCTCCGCCGGCCTCATCGGGGTGCTCAACCCCCTGGGCGGGGAGTTCAACGTGGTGGGGGCCGGCGGCACGCAGGCCACATGCGCGCCCGGGCCCGGGGCGTCGTGCGCCGGCGCGGTGGCCACCTTCGCCACGCTGCACGGGCGCAACCTCCGCGGCATCGACCTTCGCGGCGCGCGCCTG